>JBDLIA010000025.1 GCA_039715185.1 Gemmatimonadota bacterium | reverse complement strand
TCGATCGGCTGAACCGTTACCGAGCCGAAGCCGGCCATCGGTACATCGAGCCCCTCGAACGTCAGCAAGGCGGAGAAGCGGAACGACGTTCGCGGCAGGACGCTGGCCGTGGCGAAAGGCAGCCCTCCAACCGGAAGCGCGGCGGTCGCCACTCCCCCGCCTCCGGTCATATGTGGGGCGATCTCCCCCGTCGGCAGCAGAAAGTGGTGGTCCGCGCCGGGATCGTACTCGGGTGGCAGCGACTCCGCCATCGCACCGGGTACGGAGTCGGCATCGGGATGAGTCGCCCGATCGGCCTGTGCGGAAAGCGGCGCGATCGTCCCCAGGAGCGCGGTGGCGAACGCGAGAACCCTGGACACGGATCGGCGCGTGGCGAGGACGGTGGGGCCCGGCGGGGTCCTTCTGGTCACGGCGACACCCCGGCTTCGGGTGAAGGGCCCCGAACGGCTCGGAGCCCGCGTCGCCAATACGCGTGGGGCGCGTCAACCAGCTACGGCGCCCGTATCAATCGTCTCCGTGGATCACGATGCGCACGTCCTCGGGGGCACCGACTTCGCCGACCACCGCCGGCGCGTGCGGCCCGAACTCTTCCAGCCGCCGGAGCAGCCCGTCCACGCGGTCGGGGCCCACGCTGATGAGCAGGCCTCCCGATGTCTGCGCGTCCGCCAGCAGCGTCCGCCGGCTCTCCGGCACGTCCGAATCCCAGCTCAGCTCGGGCTCCAGGTCTCTGAGGTTGCGCCGCGTGCCGCCCGGAACGTGTCCCGCGGCGACGAGTTCCTGCGCTCCCGCCAGCACCGGGACGGCGAAGGCCCTCAGGCGCGCGGTGGTATGCGCACCGCGCATCATCTCGGCGAGGTGCCCGAGCAGGCCGAAGCCGCTCACGTCGGTGGCGGCGTGTACCCCCACCTCGACCATGGCCTCGGCGGCGCCGCGGTTGAGCGTGCGCATGCTCTCCACGGCGCCCGCCAGCACCGCGCTGGGCGCCGCATCGGCCTTGGCAGCCGTCGCGATGACGCCGGTCCCCAGCGCCTTGGTGAGCACCAGCAGGTCGCCGGGCCGGGCGGTGGAGTTGCGTACGATGCGGTCCGGGTGGACCTCGCCCACGACGCACAGCCCGAACTTGGGTTCCGGGTCGTCGACCGTGTGTCCGCCCACGATCGGGACCCCCGCCTCCGCGGCCGCGTCGCCGCCGCCGCGCAGGATCTCCGACAGCAAGTCCTGCTTCGCGAGCAGACCGCGCGGGAACCCCACGAGGTTGAGCGCGAACAGCGGGCGCCCGCCGATGGCGTACACGTCCGAGAGCGCGTTCGCCGCGGCGATCCGGCCGAAGTCGTAGGGGTCGTCTACGATGGCCGTGAAGAAATCCGCCGTCGCGACCAGCGCGCGGTCGTTGGAGAGCCGATAGACTGCCGCGTCGTCCGCGGTGGAGGCGTCCACCAGGACCGCGGGGTCGTCGAACGGCACCAGGTGACGCAGAACCTGCGTCAGCTCGGCGCTACCGAGCTTACACGCTCAACCGGCCCCGTGGGACAGGTGGCTCAGGCGGATGCGCTCTCTCTGGTCGCGGTCGTCAGTGGTGTCTGCCATGGACTCGGCGCGGGGGTCGAACGATGCCGCGCAACGTCGCGCGGCGCTCCCGGATCGGGTTATTGTTCTGGCGCACGGCGTGGCGGAGGCCGTTCTCGGGCTCGCGGCACGACGCTGACGCCAGGCGTTAACCGATGATCACGGGCTGCAAGATCGAGGGCGGTCAGGGGGGTGGCAAGCGTGGTAAGCGGTCTCGTGCCTAGTCCGCGGTCTCAGTTTCACAGGGCCGTGGACGTACCCGACGCGGAAGTGAACCTCGCCGCCGCGGCGCTGCTGATCGCCGCCGAGGAGTATCCGCAGCTCCCGGTCGCGGCCTATCTGGGCCGTCTCGACATCCTCGCCGAGCGCGCCCGGGACCGACTCGGCGACGAAAACGCGCCGCCGGTCGTGCTTCAGGCGGCGCTGCGCGTGCTGTTTCAGGAAGAGGAATTGCGCGGCAACGCGGACGCCTACTACGACCCGCGCAACTCCTTCCTGAACGACGTGCTCGATCGCCGCCTGGGCATCCCGCTGACCCTGTCCATCGTGCTGCTGGAGGTGGGGTGGCGGCTGGGACTGCCGCTGGTCGGGGTGAACTTCCCCGGGCACTTCCTGGTGGCCTACGAGGGCGAGGGCACGCGCCTGCTGATCGACCCCTTCGCCGGCGGCGCGATCCGCTTCGAGGACGAGGCCCAGGCGCTGCTGGACCGCGTGTACGGCGGCAGCGTGCGCATGAACCCGTCTTTCCTCGAGGAGGCCGGTCGCCGGGAGATGCTGGCGCGCCTTCTCACCAACCTCAAGGCGATCTACCTGAACGCCCGGGATGACACGCGGGCGCTCCAGGCCGTGGACCGGCTGCTGCTCGTCGTGCCCGACGCGGCGGACGAGCTGCGCGACCGGGGCATCTTGCTAGCGCGCTCGGGGCGCTTTTCCGAAGCCATAGAAGACCTGCAGCGCTACCTGGAGGTGGCGCCCGGAGCGGCCGACCGGCGGCGCGTGCGCGGGATCCTGCGCGAGCTCCGCCAGCGGGGCATGCCTTGAGCCGGGCCGCTTACGACGCCGCGCGGGAGTCGCTCGCGCTGGCCGACCGCTCGGACCGAACGCTGCTCCTGCTGGAGGGCCGCGACCCCACGGCGATGCTGCAGGGGCTGGCGACGAACGACGTGAGCGGCGTTGCGGCGGGGGCGTGCGTCTACAGCGCGCTCCTCACGCCGAAGGGTCGCATGGTGTCCGACCTGCGCGTCCTGCCGGGCCCCGACGGCGCGCTCCTCCTGGACGTGCCCGCCGCCGCGCGGCATGCGGTGCTCGAGCACTTCGGCCGCTACGTGCCTCCGCGCATGGCCCGCGCGAGCGCGTTCGAAGGCCGCGTCCTGGGCGTGTACGGGCCCGCCGCCGCCTCTCGACTCGCCGCGACGCTGGACGTCGACGTCGATGACTCGCCCGACGCGCTCACGCGGGCCCCGGACGGGTTACTCGTCGCCGGCACCGACTTCGCCGGCGTCCCGGGGGTGGATGCGGTGGGGCCGGAGGTGTCGATCGCGACCCTGGAGGCGCGGCTGGAGGCCGACGGAGCGGCGCGGCTGGACGACGCGGCGCTGCAGGCCCTCCGGGTGGAGGCGGGCAACCCGGCGTGGGGCGCGGAGCTGGACGAGGAACGGATCCCGATCGAGGCGGGCATCGAGGATCGCGCGATCAGCCAGACAAAGGGCTGCTACACCGGGCAGGAGGTGATCATCCGTATCCTGCACCGCGGACACGTGAACTGGCACCTGCGCGGGTTCGAGGCGGCGGGAGCCGCCGACCTGGCTTCGACCGCGGAGGCCGCGGAGGCGCTCGTGGCGGGGGCCGAGCTGGTCGAGCCGGGCGGGCCCAAAGTGGTCGCGCGGATCACCAGCGCCGCGGACTCACCACGTCTGGGCAGGATCGCCCTCGGGTACGCGCGCAGGGAGATCGCGCCGGGGACGGCGCTGGCCTCCGCGGCTGGGCCTGCGTCCGACGCAGTGCGCGTGGTGAGTCTACCCTTCCCGCGCGCGTAGCCGCGCGTGAGCCGCGCGCGCGCCGGCCGGGGCAGCGGGCCCGGGAGCCTGGTCGTCGCCGCGTTCATCGGCCCCGGCACCGTCACCACCTGCACCCTCGCCGGGGTCCAGTTCGGGTACCGCATGCTGTGGGCGCTGGCGTTCTCGGTCGGCGCGACGCTGGTGCTGCAGGAGATGTCGGCGCGGCTGGGCCTGGTGACCGGCGCCGGCCTGGGCGAGGCCATTCGCGCCCGTTGGTCGGGCCTGACGCGGGTGCTCGCGGTGGGCCTCGTCGTGGCGGCGATCGGCGTGGGCAACGCCGCCTTCCAGACCGGCAACCTGCTGGGCTCCGCGCTCGGCGCCAGCGAGCTCCTGGGTGGCTCGGCGCGCGCCTGGGCGATCGCCACGGCGGCGCTGGCAGCGGCGCTCCTGTGGACCGGCCGCTACCGCGCGATCGAGCGCACGCTGGTGATCCTGGTCGGGCTCATGGCGGTGGCGTTTGTGACCACGGCGGTGGCGTCCAGGCCCTCGCTCACGGACCTGGCCGCGGGCTTCGTGCCGTCGCTGCCGGGCCGCAACGAGGACGCGCTGCTGGTGGCGCTGGGCCTGATCGGGACGACCGTCGTGCCCTACAACCTGTTCCTGCACGCCACCGCCGTGTCGCGCCGCTGGGATGGCCCCGAGGCGCTGCCCGCGGCGCGCTGGGACCTGGTGGTCGCGATCCTGATCGGCGGCGCGGTGAGCGCGGCGATCGTGGTGACCGCCGCGTCGGCGGGCGTCGCGACCGTACGGGACGCCGCGGACATGGCCCGCCAACTGCGCCCCCTGCTCGGCGACTGGGCCAACGTGCTGTTCGCGCTGGGGCTGGCGGCGGCCGGCCTCACGTCCTCCATCACCGCCCCCCTGGCGGCCGCGTGGGCCGTGGGCGGGGCGCTGGGCTGGTCGACCGGGCCCGACGACCGGCGCACGCGCGCGGTGTGGATCGCGGTGCTGCTCGTGGGCGTCGCGTTCGCCGTAACCGGCGTGCGGGCGGTCCCGGCCATACTGTTCGCCCAGGTCGCCAACGGCCTTCTGCTGCCGGCCGTAGCGCTCTTCCTGCTGGCGGCGGTCAACGACCTGCGCAGGATGGGCGGGTGGAGCAACCGGCAGGGCGCGAACATGTTGGCGATGGGGGTGATTGGAGTAACGGTCGTACTCGGCGCGCGCGCCGTCTGGCGCGCCTTGATCGGATGAGCAGGCGTGAAGCGGCTGCGGCGCGCGCGTCCCGGGTGGGGATGCCGGCGCCCGGTCACACGCCTTATCTTGGGGCCACGTCTCCGCGAGGACGCGGTGCGACAGACCCCCACACTCGAGAAACCAGGAGAGCCGCAATGGCGCGAATCACAGCCGCCGTCGCACTGCTCACGGCGCTGCTTCCAGCCATGTCCGGGGCCCAGATCGCGCAGCCGGTTCCGGCGGGACGCCTCTCGGTGGCGCCGTTCGTAGGGCTGAGGATAGGGCACACCGTGGAGTTCACCGAGCGCGTCGGGGCGCCCGGAGCCACCACCTCGCGGACCGAGACCCTGGACGTCGATGGGGGCTCGACGGTCGGCGCAGCGGTGAACGTGCCGCTCGGCGGGCGCCTGTCCGTGGTGGGGTCTGCGACCTGGTCCTTTGCGGAGGAGGGGACGCTCACCACGACGGGCGACGAAGGCAGCGGGGTCACAGACATTTCCGACACCGGCACGCTTCTCTTCACGCGCGCCGGGCTGGGTTACCAGTTCGTGGACACCGAGCCGGAGTCGCGGGTGCGCACGGTGGCGGCGGTGCTGAGCGCGGGACCCGTGTTCGTGCGCGCGGACCCGGGCGACCTCATCGCCGCCGACCCGGAGTGGCACTGGGGGGCGGCGATCGGCGCCGAAGCGTTCGTCCCGCTGGGAAATTCCGGCGCGCACGTGTACCTCGCCGCGGACGACTACATCATGTTCTGGGACGCGGACAAGCTGCCGTCCCGTGCCACCTCCCCGATCGGAGCCGCCGGAGAGCGCGACGCCGACTCGTCGAACGTCCTCACGCTGCGCGCGGGGCTGGCCTACCGATTCTGAGCGATGGGTAGCTCGCTGACCATCGCGCTCGGCGCCGTCGCCGTGGTCATCGCCCTCGTCGCGCTGCTGGAGGTACGGCGCGCGGCGCGCGCGGCTGCCGAGCCCGTGCGCCAACTCGAGCTCCGACTGCGGGACCTGTCCGACCACCTGGGCGGGCGGCTGGAGGACTCCGCCCAGGCCGCCCGCGGCCTGACCACGCTCGTGGACGGACGCCTGCGCGACACCGGCCGCTCCCTGGCGGAGGTCCAGACGCAGTTGGCGCGGCTGGACGAGGCCACCCGCCAGGTCGAGTCGGTGGGCCGCTCCATCGCGGGCCTGGAGAAGCTGCTCGCCGCGCCCAAGCTGCGCGGAGGCCTCGGGGAGTGGACCCTCGAGGCGCTGCTCGCCGAAGTCCTGCCCGACGAGCACATCCTGCGCCAGCACACCCTCGCGTCGCGTGGCACCATAGTGGACTTCGCGGTGCGCGCGGCGGACGGACGGCTGATCTGCGTGGACAGCAAGTTCCCGCTCGAGGCGTTCCAGCGGCTGCTCGAGGCGCGCGAGGCAGGCGCGGACGAGGACACCGAGCGCGCGGCGCAACGCGAGCTGCGCGGAGCCGTGAAGGGACGCGTGGACGAGATCGCCGAGCGCTACATCTGTCCCGTGGACGGCACCCTCGACTTCGCGTTCATGTTCGTGCCGTCGGAGGCGGTCTACTACGAGTTGGCGGTGCGCGACGCCGACGGCGGCAGCTTCCTGGCCTACGCGCGCGAGCGGCGCGTGGTGCCGTGCTCCCCCAACACCCTGTACGCCTACCTGCAGGCGGTGCTGCTGGGGCTCAAGGGAGTGCGCGTGGCCGAGCGGGCGCGCGGACTGCACCGGACCCTGGAGCACCTGCGGACCGACGTGGACCGCGCGCGCGGCCTGCTGGAGCGCGCGGCCCGGCAATTCCGGCACGCCGGCCAGAACCTCGACGAGGTGGACGGCGCGCTGGCCGATGTGGGGCGCCGCCTGGACTCGAGCCTCGCGCTCGACGAGCCGACGGAGCCCGCGCGGCCCTACGAGATCGGGCCCTCGTAGTCCTCGGCGTCTCCGGACTCTGACTCGGACCGAGCGGCCATCGGCCGCCCCTCCGGCCGCTGGACCACCTCGAACCCGATCCTGCCCGTGCCCAGCGGGCTCTCCTGTTTGAGCGTCGCGAGGATCTGCTTGTACTCCTCTTCCATCTCGGGGGTGACCGAGGGTCGCGTCGACTTGAGCGAGCGCAGGAAGAGCTCCATCGACACCTCGGCCATCTCCAGGTCCTCGCGCAGCGCCTCCAGGCCCGCGCGCCGGACCAGGTCTTCCAGGTCCGCGCCCGTATAGCCCTCGGTGTCGCCCGCCAGCGCGTCCAGGTCCACGTCGGCCGCGAGCGGCATGTCCGAAGTGTGGATGCCCAGGATCCGGCGGCGTCCGTCCTCGTCCGGCACGGAGACGTAGATCAGCTCGTCGAACCGGCCCGGCCGCAGCAGCGCCGGGTCGACCAGGAGCGGCCGGTTGGTGGCGCCGATGACCACCACGCCCCGCAGCGTCTCCAGGCCGTCCATCTCCGAGAGCAGCGTGTTGACCACGCGCTCGGTCACCGCCGGCTCGCCCCGGAACCCGCCCCGGGGCGGCGCCAGCGAATCGATCTCGTCCATGAAGATCACCGTGGGGGCGACCTGGCGCGCGCGCGCGAACAGCCGGCTCATCTGCTGCTCCGACTCGCCGTACCACTTGGACAGCAGGCTGGAGGATTTGGTGGCGATGAAGTTGGCCTCCGCCTCGCGCGCGACCGCCTTCGCCAGCAGCGTCTTGCCGGTGCCCGGGGGGCCGAACAGCAGGAACCCGCGCGCCGGCCGGATGCCCAGGCGCTGGAACGCCTCCGGGAAGCGCAGCGGCAGCTCGATGCCCTCGATGAGCCGCTCCTGCGCCTCCTTGAGTCCGCCTATGTCGCCCCAGGTCACGTCGGGGACCTGGATCATGATCTCGCGTAGCGCCGACGGCTGGACCCGGTGCAGAGCGTTGTCGAAGTCCTCGGTCGTCACGCGCAGCGCCTCGAGCACCTCGGAGGGTACCTCACCCGCGGCTATGTCCAGGTCGGGCAACGTGCGGCGCAACGCCTCCATGGCTGCTTCGCGCGACAGCGCGGACAGATCGGCGCCCACGAAGCCGTAGGTGCGGCGCGCCAGACGGGCCAGCTCGACGCGCCAGTCCAGCGGCATCCCGCGCGTGTGGATGGACAGGATCTCGCGGCGGCCGACGGCGTCCGGCACGCCGATGACGATCTCGCGGTCGAAGCGGCCGGGCCGGCGCAGCGCCTCGTCGATCGCGTCCACCCGGTTGGTGGCGGCGATCACGATCACGTTCTGGCGCGGTTTGAGCCCGTCCATCAGGGTGAGCAGCTGCGCCACCACCCGGCGCTCCACCTCGCCCGAGGCCTCCTGGCGCTTGGGGGCGATGGAGTCGACCTCGTCGATGAAGACGATGGAGGGGGCCTGCTGCTCGGCCTGCTCGAAGACCTCGCGCAGCCGGCCCTCTGACTCGCCGTAGTAGCGACCCATGATCTCGGGGCCGGCGATGTGGAAGAACGCGGCGTCGGACTCGTTGGCCACGGCGCGCGCGAGCAGCGTCTTACCTGTTCCCGGCGGGCCGTACAGGAGCACGCCCTTGGGCGGGTCGATGCCCAGCCGGTGGAAGAGCTCGGGGTGCTTGAGGGGCAGCTCCACCATCTCCCGCACCTGGTCGACCGCGTCCCCGTGCCCGCCGACGTCGTCGTAGGTGACGTCGATGCGCCGCGCCTCCTGCGGCTCGGTGTACTCGGGCAGCAGCTCGATCTCGGTGTCCTCGGCCACCCTGACCACGCCGCGCGGGGTGGTCGACACGACGATGAGTCGGATCTCCTGCAGCGCGTAGGCGGGCTGCTGGAAGAACGTGCGGAAGACGTCCTCCGGGAAGCCGACGCCTTCGGCGCTGGAGGACGGCCGGTAGACCGCCGTCGAGATCACGTCGCCCGCCGTAAGGGGTCGCTGGAAGAGCGTGCGGCGGAGCAGCTCCGGCGAGCCGGACAGCTTCACGTTGGTCTGCGCCGGGGCCAGCGTCACCTTGCGCGCCGGGCTGACTTCGGCGCGTCGTACCACGACGTGATCGCCCATGCCCACGTCGGCGTTGGCGCGCTGCAGGCCGTCGAGTCGGATGACCTCCAGGCCCTCGTCCTCGGCGTAGGGCGGAAGCGCGATCGCCACCGTGGTGCGCTTCCCCTCGAGCTCGATGACGTCGCCTTCCTTGACCCCGAGCTGCTCCAGCTCGGTGGAGCCCAGGCGCGCCACGCCCTTGCCCACGTCCTGCGGTTTGGCCCCGGCGACTTGAAGGCGGGCGCTCGGCCGCTTCATCTGCTCCCCTCCTCCTCACGAGCGACGCTATGAACCGCGCGGCGCTCCGACGGCGGGTCCGCGCGCCTGAAGCCTACGCCGCTCGGGCGCGTGGCGCCACGGTCGGCGCCCGGTAGCCCTCGGGCGCCCTCTCGCATAATGTCCACCAGCGGCCGCTAGGTAGCTTCAGCCCGCGTAAACCCCGCCCCTGCGGTCGGCATCTCAAAAACCGACAGGACGACGCGGCGACCCCGGGAGGTCGCGCACAGGCTGAGCGGCCAATCCACCGAAGGGAATGGACCACTGGCGTCAGCGAGCGCGGTGAAGAGGACGATCGCGGCGGACCGACACGGCGAAACGAGCGGCCTGATAGAGCGGGCCCGAGCAGGCGACGAGGCGGCCTTCGAGGCCCTTTACCGGGGCAACGTGGGGCGAGTACACGGCCTCTGCCTGCGCATGGTCGCCGAGCAGGCCGCCGCCGAAGAACTCACGCAGGACGTCTTCGTGCGGGCGTGGGAGAAGCTCTCCCTGTTCCGCGGGGACAGCGCGTTCTCCACGTGGTTGCACAGGCTGGCGGTCAACGTGGTGCTCCAGCACCTGAGGTCGCAGAAGCGCCGCGAAGCCCGCGTCACCCTGACAGACGACGTGGGTCGACTGGCGGGATCGACGAGGCCCGCGTCCACCGGAGCGAAGTTGGATCTGGAACGGGCGATGGCGACGCTTCCCGAGGGAGCGAGGAGGGTTTTCGTGCTGCACGACATCGAGGGCTACAAGCACGCGGAGATCGCCGAGATGACGGGCACGGCGGTGGGCACATCGAAGGCCCAGTTGCACCGCGCCCGGAAGCTGCTGAAAAAGGTACTGGCATGAGCGACATGCACCTGAACGAGACGCGGCTGCACGACGCCGCGGACGGCTCGCTGGCTCCACGGGAAGCCGAGGCCGTGCGCGCGCACCTGGACGGGTGCGTCCGGTGTGCCGCGCAGGTGCGGGAGCTACGCGACCTGCTGGAGCGGGCGCGCGAGCTGGGCGGACCGGTGGAGCCCGAGCGGGAGCTGTGGGACGGAATCCAGGCGCGCATCCGCGCGGCGGCGCACAAGGAGATTGCCTTCCCGGCCGACCGGACGGGCGTCGCGGTGGCGGAGCGGCGCGCTACGTGGTCGCCGGCGCTGCGCGTGGCGGCGTCCGTGGCGCTGCTGCTGGTGGGCGGGGTGACGGGCGTGATCATCGCCCGCGCGGGACAGGCGCCGGTGGCACAGCCCGCGGTCACGTCGGTCGATGCCGACGGCGCGGTGCTGGTCAGCGACGATGACCTGGACCCGCGCGCCGAGCTGGTGAAGGAGTACGAGAGTCCGGTGGCCGAGCTGCAGGCGGAGCTGGAGCGCCGGCGCGGCGAGCTGGCGCCGGAGATCGTGGTGGAAATAGAGCGGAACCTGGAGATCGTGGACCGGGCGATCGAGGCGGCGCGAGCCGCCTTCGACGAGTCGCCCGGGGATCCGGTGCTGCCGGATATGCTGCACAGCGCCTACGGGCGGAAGGTTGAACTTTTGGAGCGGGCCGTCGGCCTGCCTCGGACGATATAGGAGCGCACCATGCGACCCACAATGAGAGCTGCGACGAGCCTGGCCGTGTTCGGCTTGCTGCTGGCCGCGAACCCCGGCGAGGCGCTGGCCCAGCGCGAGATCGATGAGACCAGGGCCCTGCGCGCGAACGGCAGGGTCGAGGTGGAGAACCTCGCGGGCTCCATCGAGGTGCGCGGCTGGAACCGCGACGAGGTGCGCGTCACGGGCACGCTCGGGCGCAACGTGGAGGACGTGGACATCGTCGCGTCGGGCGGCCGCGTGTCGATCCGCGTGCGGCACCCGCGGCGCGGCGGATCCTGGCGCAGCTCGGGCACCGCGCTGGAGATCAGCATGCCGGCCGGAGCGCGACTGAGAGTCGAGACCGTGTCGTCGGACATCGACGTGCAGGGCGTCAACGGCCGCCTCGACCTGGAGGCCGTGAGCGGCGACGTAGACATCCGCGGCGCCGGCGGTGAGGTCCGCGCGGAGTCGGTCAGCGGCACCATCCAGGTCGAGGGGACGAGCCCCGACCTGCGGCTGGAATCAGTCAGTGGCGACGTGGTCGTGAGCGGCGTGGACGGCGCGAGCATCCGCGCCGGGTCGGTCAGCGGGGACGTGGACGTGCGCGGGGGCACCTTCCTGGACGGCAACTTCGAGACGGTGTCGGGATCGGTCGCGTTCACCGGCGAGCTCGCCGACGGCGGCGACTTCGACTTCGAGAGCCACAGCGGCCGCGTGGTGCTCGTGCTGACCGGTGACGTGAACGCCGAGTTCTCCCTGTCGACCTTCAGCGGCTCCATCCGGGGCCGGTTGAGAGACCTCGACATTTCGGATCAAGTAGAGCGCACCAGCCGCTGGACCCCAGGTCGCGAGGCGCACTTCAGGGTGGGCGACGGGAGCGCGCGGGTGGACGCCAGCAGCTTCTCGGGTTCGGTGGAAATCCGCAGCCGCTGATGTCGGCTGGAATTCACGTGCCGGAGGGCGGCTGAGACAGCGCGCCCGCCTCACGCACTGGCGCCCCGACCGGGTTTCCCCGGCCGGGGCGCTCTGCATCCCGGCGGCGCGCGTCACGCCGGCTAGTGTACCGTTGCCGGCACACAGCGTCGCTCCGCGCCGAGCAGCCCTCCGCTACCCGTCCAGCCAGTGATGCAGCAGATCAGCGGCGCGCGTCGAACGCTCCAGCGACAGCGCCGGGTGGCCGCCCTCCAGAGCCCGCGCCGACTGCCGCAGCAGCTCAGCGGCGCGCTCCAGGAGCGCGCGCACGCGCGGGTGCTCCTCGCCGTTGGCCTCGGCCTCCTCGAGCCGCGTGAAGAGAGCGTGCACGCGCTCGGAGACGCCGTTCAGCACGCGCACGGACACCTCGGGCCCGAGCACGTGCACCACGATCTGCGCCATGCGCAGGCGCGCCTCCAGCAGGAACTCCCGCGCCAGCTCGAGCTCGCCCGCCTGGCGCGCGCGCCGCGCGCTCTGTAGCGCCTCGAATACGGGGGCCAGCAGCGCACGCGCCGCCTCCGGGCCTTCCTCCTCGGCCACGATGCGGATGGCGCGGTGCGTCAGACCAACCAGGAGCGACCTGGAGTCGACCGGTGGGCGGTCCCGCGGCGGTCCCACGAACGCCGCCACGTCGGACTCCATGGCCAACTGGCCGTCGCCCTCGCCGAGCGCCTCCGAGTCCAGCCGGGTCAGGTCGGCCTCTATGCCGTCCGCGCTCGGCTGCGGGACGGTCGGGTCCTCGCCGCAAGCCGCCAGCATCAGCGCCAGGAGCGCCGGGATCGCCCAGAGACGGCTGGCCGCGATCCCCGCGGCGGGTGTGGTGTGTGTCCTCATGTCTCCTGCTCCTCTTCGGCGGTGGAGCCGGCCCCCGAAGATCTCTGACGGACGGTGGCTGAGGGTCGTTAAGTCCCATGCCTGGCCGACACGGTTCGCGCGACCGCCTCGGCGCAGGGTTCTGTGTGCACCGGCCGCCGCCCGCCGCCGGCCGCTTCCGGATCCAGCTTCAGCGCTATCGCCGCCCGGAACGTGGCGCCCGACCCCGGCTCGGAGGAGACCGAGAGGTCCCCGCCCAGCAACTGACACAGCCGGCGCGAGACGGCCAGGCCCAGGCCGGTGCCGCCCCGGCTTCGCGTGCGCGCCTGCTCCACCTGCCAGAAGGGTTCGAAGACGCGCTGCAGGTCCTCGCCCGCGATTCCCCTGCCGCTGTCCGACACCTCGAACACGCAGCACTCCCCGCTCACGCCGGCCGCGAGCTTGACCCAACCCGTGTCGGTGAACTTGACCGCGTTGGTGAGCAGGTTGAGCAGGATCTGGCGGATCTTCTGCGGGTCCGTGAGCAGGGTCGCCTCCGGGACGGGGTCGATCCGGAACTCCAGGCCCCGCTCTCGCGCCAGCGGCTCCGCCAGCGCCACCACGTCCGCGCAGGCGCCGGCAAGCTCGACCGGCTCGACGCGCAGGGTCTCTCGCCCCGCGTCCATGCGGGAGTACGTCAGGATCTCGTCGATGATCTGCAGCAGGTGGCGCGAGCTGATCCGGATCCTGGACAGGTGCGCGCCCTGCTCATCGGTGACCGGCCCGCCGATGCCCGCCTGGATCAGATCGACGTAGCCCAGGATCGAGTTCAGCGGCGTGCGCAGCTCGTGGGACATGACCGCCAGGAAGTCCGATTTCGCCTTGCTGGCCGCCTGCGCGTCGCGGTACAGCATCGCGTTGGCGATGGACAGGCCGGCGCGCTGTCCCAGCTCCCGGGCCACGAGCACGGTGTCCTCGGCCACCGTCGTGTGGGTCACCTGGACCAGCGTCATGGCCCCCAACACCCTGCCGCGCGCGGTGATTGGCACCGACACCCCCGACGACACGCCCACCCGGCCGAGGATCTCCAGGTGTCGCGGCTTGAGGCCGTAGCGTGCGAGCGCGGGAGGCGAAAGGTTCTCCATGATCACGGGCTGGCCGGTCCGGATGGTGAGCGCCGCGGGATGCGGCGAGTCCGGATCCAGAGGGAAATCCGCCTCCAACTCGCGCAGCAGAGGGTCTCGATCGGGCCGACCACCCGCGCCGCAGATTCGGCGCGGCGGCTCTCCGGGCTCGAGGATGTCCAGGCAGCACCAGTCCGACAGCGCCGGCGACACCAGATCGGCGAGCCGCCGCAGCCCCTCCACCCAGTCCAGCGAAGAATCCAGGATGCTGCTCGCGTCGAGCAGGATGCGCGGGTCGGACAGGTGACTCACGGGCGCGGCAATCGGTCGAGCGGCAGAGCCGCGGTGAGCACCCGCGAGGGGTCCCCCGCGCGCGTCCAGGCGAACACCAGCTCGTCCCCGGCGCGCACGAACCGGGGGAAGCCGCTGGCCCGCTCGGCGCCGGTCCGGGTGATCACGAGCGGGGTGCCGATCCGGCCCTCCTCGACCAGGCGCACGCGCACCTCCGCGCCGTCGGCGGTGCGCTCCAGCCAGCTCACGGCCGCGGCGGTCCCCACGAGCTGGAGGTCCACGCGGCCCTCGGGCGAGCCACCGTCCACGCGCACGGGCGCTCCGAACGAGCGCCCTCCGTCGCCCGAAAAGGCGACGTTGACCCTGGGCGTGTCGCGCGCCGCGGTGAACCACGCGATGGCCGCGTGATCACCCGAGGCCGCGATGGCCGGCCCGTTCACCGGACACGCCGGGATGAGCCACTCGTCGGCGTGAACCCTGGTGGGCTCCTCCCAGCCGTCGCGCGTGCCTCGGCGCACCACGATGTCGCGCACCTCATCGTCGCCGCGGTCGCGGTAGGCGATCAGCACCGCGTCGCCGGCGCGCGCCGCGTCGGTCTGGCAGCAGTCGCACGTGCGCCCGTCCAGCAGGAAGCCGTCCAGCGGCTCCCCGCCCGCGTCCGCGAAGCGCGCGTAACGCAGCGTCATGGCCCCGCCACCGTGTCCGCCGTCCGGCTCGGACGCGTCTTCGGCCGATCCCATTTCGCGGCCGTCCAGCCAGACCGCGCCCACGCCCCCGGCCGGCGCCTCGAAGAGCGACACGAAGCCGTGCTCTGTCTGGGTGCCGTCGGTGTGCGGCCGGAAGGGCTCGGACCACGTGGCGCCGTCATCGGTCGACAGCGCCATGGCGACGTCGTAGGCGTAGGTGCCGGGGCCGGAGCGCACCAGCCAGTGCGCCGCCAGGGTGCCGTCGTCCACCCTCACCACGCTCGGGAAGTCGGCCCAGTTGACGAACCAGTGGGGGCCGGAGGCTATCGTCTTCGGCTCGGACCAGGCGCCGCCGGCCGGGCGCCGGGCGAAGCGAAGCGCGTGGGTGTCCGGCCCGGCGGGCTCGAGCCAGCTCACCAGGACCGCGCCGTCGGCGTCCAGCGCCAGGTTCGGTTCGGCCGCACCTGGCCCGGCCCCGAGCTCCACGCGGGTCAGCGCGGGCCCGTCGTCCTGGGCGCACGCGGTCGTCGCCAGCGCGGCGATGAGGGCGACCGAACGAAGCGGTGGGGTCTGGGCCATCGGCGCTGTCCTTCGTGGAGGCTGGAGTTTCGCGTGGCGGGGAAGATGCGGTCGACGACCCTCCGCGCGAAACCACCCGGCGGCCGCGCCGAAGTGAACCGGGGGCGGTCGCGAAACCCAGGCGGAGGTCGCCGTGTAGGACCAACCCTATTGACGGTCGGCACGCGCCCGCGGTACCGTGGACATCCTGTCCGAGGATGACCCACCCGCGAGCGGGCGGCGGCCGCCGCGCCGTGGCTGGCCGTTTTTTATTGGTGTGACCTGAATCGATCGAGGCGGATCGGTGCGCAACGCTCTACTCTCAGCGCTGCTCGTAGTCGCGGGCGTCGTCCCCGCGCAGGCGCAGTCCCTGCGCGGGTCGCCGGCATCCCTGGACCGGCAGAATCGCATCGCGCAGCAGCACGACTACACCTATCTGCGCAATCGCTCACACGTGCGGAAGTTCGTAGGGCTGGGGCTGCTGGTGCGTGTCCGGCCCACGCGGCACCTGGATCTGGGCGCCGTGTCGTTCCCCTACACCCGGCCCGAGGTCAAGCTCTTCATCGATCGCCTGTCGGCTCAGTACCACTCGGCGTGTGGCGAGACTCTGGTGGTCACCAGCCTGACCCGTCCGAACGCCAGCCAGCCGCGCAACGCGTCACCGCGTTCCGTGCACCCCACGGGCATGGCGCTCGACATCCGCCGCAGCCGGAGCCGCGCGTGCCGGCGCTGGCTCGAGAACACGCTACTGTCGCTGGAGCAGGCGCGGGTCCTGGAGGCGACCAGGGAGAGGCGACCGCCGCACTACCACGTGGCGATCTACCCGCGCCAGTACGAGGGCTACGTGGCTTCGCTGCGGCGCCGACAGGAGCAGCAGCCTCGCCTCGCCTCGGCCGTGTCGGGGTCCGGGTCCGGGCAGTACACGGTGGGGCGCGGCGACACGCTGTGGGACATCGCCAAGCAGGTGGGCGCCTCGGTGGAGAGCATCAAGGCGGCGAACGGGCTCAGGACGAGTCGGATCTATCCGGGGCAGACGCTGAAGGTACCGGCCTCTTCTCCGTAATCGCGGCCGCGTCCTCGAGCGCGTCGCCCTCGAGCTCGGCGCCGACCGCCGAGTCTTCCGAGCCGCCATTGCGCTTCCACGGCCTCGCCCGGGCGGCCAGCCGCCGGGCGTTCTCCCACGCCGACCGGGCGGCTTCGCGCCCTTCGCCTCCGGCGCGAGCGAGCCTGTCCCTGAAGCGCCGTCCGAAGCCCCGCACCTTGGCCGCGAACGAACCCCGCGCTTCGGCCACCTCCTCCGCTCCGAAACCCAGCGCCCGCGCGATCTCGGCCAGCCGTTCCTCGCCTCCGTCGCGCGCGCTGGTGGCGAGCACCGCCAGGTCCAGCAGCTCCTCTCGCTCCGACGCCGACAGCTCGGGCAGCGCCGACGCTTCCGCGGGGATCGCCGCGCCCTCCTCCGGCTGGGTGATCCAGACGCGCAGCGCGGCCATCGCGGGGTGCACCGAGGCGGGCACCATGCCGCTCACCTGCACGCCGGCCTCGGCCGCGAATCGGCCGATCGCGGCGCGCGCGATCGCCACCGTGGACGCGTAGTTCAGCGCGCCCGCCACGATCGCGCCGACGCCGGGCACCAGCCGCGCGACGCCGCGCCTGGCCACGTGCCGCGCGGCAGATCGCCCCACCGCCTCGCCCACGGCCGAGCCGGCCAGCGCCGCCCCCGTGGAGGTCAGGAACAGCGCGCGCACGCGCGCCGTGGGGTCGTCCAGCCGGACGTCGAAGAGCGCGGCGATCTCCAGCACCAGGTCCCGCTGCTGCGCCGCCACGTAGCGCCAGTCGGCGACGATCCCCAGCGCGGCGATGGCGGGGCCGAACACGGGGATCATGGACGGGACGGTGGTCACCGCGCCGATCGCCGCGGCGCGGCGAGCGCGCTCGCGGGTGCGCGCCCAGGCCAGCGCCACCGGGTCCGCCCCGGCGGACGCCTCGGCGCGCAGCCGGGACACGTCTCCGGCGATCCTCAGCGGCAGGTCGTCGGGGACCTCCAGAGCGTCGTCGATGGCGTTCGCGAGGCGCTTCGCGACGCGGTCCACGTCCTCTTCGCTGAGCCGGTCGGTGACGCCGCCGAGCTGCTTGCGCAGCTCGCCCGCCGCGTCGGAGGCGAATTCGCGCCAGCGGGGCGCGTCCGCGTCCATGTCGTCGTCGCGCGGGCGCTCTGGCTCGGTCACAGCACCAGGGCGGATACGCCCAGCGCGAGGATCGCCACGCCCGCGCCGGCCTTGAGCACCACCGACGCCGCGCGCCCCAGGACCGCCCCCATGCCCACGCGCCCCGCCGCGCCCGCCCGGCGCGACTCCCAGTAGGTCACCGCAGCGGCGCCCGCGAAGGTGCCCGCGACGCTCGCGATGAGCGAGCCGACCACCGGTACGGGGGCGCCGATCAACAGGCCCAGGAAGCCGCCCCCGATCGCCCCCCAGAAAGCCCGGGGGCTGCCGCCGAAGCGCGCGCTCATGTCCCGCAGCAGAAGCCACTCGCCCAGCTCGGCGGCGCCCGCCAGCGCCAGGCACAGGAGCATGACGCCGCCGCCGACGGGCCCCGCCAGCCAGCCCACCGCCAGCGCCCCGACCATGATCCACAGGCCGGGCAGCCCGAAGGGGATGGCCAGCAGCCCCGCCACCAGCACGGCGGTCAGGATCGATCCAACCAGCAGTCCGCTCATGGTGAGGGCAGCCGTCCTATTCGTCTCCGTAGAGCTTGGCGGTGGGCGCGCCGTCCGGTCCGATCCAGCCGCGCAGCATGCCGGCGGTGTTGAACGCCATGGCGATCTCTCCGTTCGCGCCGAGCACCACCACGCCGCCGCCCGCCTCCTGGCGCACGAGCCGGTCCATGACGACCGCGTCGGCGGCCTCCTTCACGCTCGCGCCGGCGTGCTGAACGCGCGCGCAGATGTCGTGCGCCACCACGTTGCGGATGAAGAACTCGCCCTGCCCGGTGGCCGAAACGCCGCAGCTTTCGTTGCTCGCGTACGTGCCCGCGCCGATGACTGGGGAGTCGCCCACGCGGCCCCAGCGCTTGTTGGTGATGCCGCCCGTGGAAGTGCCCGCCGCCAGGTTGCCGGCCCGGTCCAGCGCAACCGCGCCCACGGTGCCGAACTTCTCCGTCTCCCGCGGCAGCGCCGAGCTGCGCTCGGCCTCGCGCTCCTTCGCGCGTTCCAGCGCGCGCATGCGCCGTTCGGTATAGAAGTAGCTCTCCGGCACCAGCTCCAGCCCCTGCTCTTCCGCGAAGGTTTCGGCGCCCTCGCGCGCGAACATGACGTGGCGCGAGTGCTCCATCACCGCGCGCGCCAGCACGATGGGGTTCTTCACCCGCTTTACGCCCGCCACGGCGCCGGCGTTCAGGTCGGCGCCGCTCATGATCGATGCGTCCAGCTCGTTGGTCCCCGAGCTCGTGAACACGGCGCCCTTGCCCGCGTTGAACATGGGGGAGTCTTCCATGATGGTGATCGCCGCCACCACGGCGTCCACCGCGCTGCCGCCGTCGGCCAGCACCCGGTGTCCCGCGCGCAGCGCCTCCTGGAGCTTGGCTCGGTACTCCGCGTCCCGCTCCGGGCTGATGTTCTCGCGGGTGACGCCGTTGCCCGCGCCGCCGTGGATCACGAGCCCCCACTCGACCGTGGGTGGGCCGGCTTCGACCTGCGTGGCCGCGGCGAGCGGCACGGCGGCGAAGGCGACGAGCGCGATGGACGTCAGGGTCAGGCGGTGGATGGCTTGGTACACGGGCGACTCCCCGTCTCGTGGAACTGAAAAAGGTCGCGGCACAAGCTAGCGATTACTTACCCGTCGCACCCGGACCAGGACGCAAAAGGGGCGGCCCTCCCAACGGAAAGGCCGCCCCGCGCGCTGAATGCCATCGATACTTCTGTTACGGTGCACTAGGAGCGGGCCGACGCCGTCAGAAAATGCGTACCGGTGTCCCCACGGGCACGATGCTGAACAGCTGCTCCACGTCGGCGTTGCTCATGCGGATGCAGCCGTGGCTGGCGGCGAGGCCGATGGAGCTCTCGTTGAAGTCGTGCGTTCCGTGGATGAGGTAGCCGTCGCCCAGCACGAGCTTCACCGGGCCGAGCGCGTTCGGCACCTTCCGCTGCGGCGAACCGAGCGGCGGAATGAAGAGCTTGCCGTCCCCCACCAGGTCGAAGCCAGGCGTGGTGGGGCTGAAGGGCGAGTGGCCCCATTCCTCGCCGTTGAAGATCCAGGTGCGGCGCCCGACGATGTTGTTGCGGACCTCGATGATCGTCCTGTCCGACAGCTCTATCCGGTCACCCGTCTTGAGCTGAACCGGCTCCAGGCCGCGCTGCACGGAGCGCTCGTGGTAGTGCCAGTCGGGCGGAATCCAGTCGGGATCCTCGGCCTTCGCGAGCACCTCTCGCGTCCCCTTCGGCGTGCGGAAGTCGTAGACCCTGCCGTTGAGCTCCCACAGCCCGCCACGGCCGATCGCGATGGGCGCCGACATGATCGTGTCGCCGCCCTCGTCCACGTACGTAAGCCGCTTCTCTTCCAGCGAGACACGAATCTCGGTCTGCGCGCTCGCCGGGCCTCCGCTCACTCCGAGCGTCAGCGCCGCCAGCGCGCCGGCGGCGACTCCCACCGCTATCGAGCTCCGCCCGGTTTCTTTCATCGAACACCGCATGAAGATGACTCCAGTTGCCACGTTCCCCGAGTTGATACGCCGGATCGATCCCGTTCGATCCACGTGTCGGGGCCAAAGCACGATGCGGACCAATAACGCCCGCGGTCAACGGATTCGTTCCCCGCCCGACGGAAAGACGCCGGCCGGGCTCGCCATTTCGCGGGATCGTTTTACATTTACGGGCTTTTGACGCCCCCGCGCGCGGCCCGCCCGCCGCGATCGCCGGACGCCGACTTACCGAAGGCAAAACGGACGCGCACATCGGTGAACGATACATCACGCACATTTCTGGACCGCCTGCTGAGCACGCCCGGGCCCAGCGGCCACGAGGCCGCCGCCGCCGCAGTGTGGAGGGAGGAGGCGAGCTCGTTCGCCGACGACGTGCGAGCCGACGTAAGCGGCAACTCGCTGGCGACGCTCAAAGGGGACGGCGCGCCGCGCGTCATGCTCGCCGGCCACATTGACGAGATCGGGTTCATGGTGACCCACATCGACGAGGACGGTTTCCTCTACTTCAACGGCATCGGTGGGTGGGACCCGCAGGTCGCCGTGGCGCAGCGCGTGGTCCTGCTCACGCGCGCAGGGGAGGTGCGCGGGGTGGTCGGCAGGAAGCCCATCCACCTCATCAAGGAGGACGAGCGCAAGCAGGCCGCGAAGCTCACGGAGCTGTGGATCGACATCGGCGCGAGCAACAGCGACGAGGTGGCCGAGCGGGGAGTGCGCGTGGGCGACTCGGCGGTGATAGACGCGCCGCTGCTCGATCTCGGCAACGGCCGCATCGCGAGCCGGTCGATCGACAACCGGATCGGCGCGTTCGTGGTGCTGGAGGCGCTGCGCAAGCTCGCCGAAGACCCCGCTCCCGCGGCGTCCGTGACGGCCGTGGCGACCACCCAGGAGGAGATCGGCCACTCCGGCGGCGGCGCGCGCACGAGCGCCTACCGGCTGGAGCCGGACGTGGCGCTGGTGGTGGACGTCACCTTCGCGACCGACGCGCCGGGGATCGAGAAGAAGGAGTTGGGCGAGCACGAGCTGGGCGGCGGGCCGGTGCTGGCGCGGGGGTCGGCGGCGCACCCGATGGTGTTCGAAAGGCTGGCGGCGGTGGCCGAGCGCGAAGGGATCGCGCACAGCATCACGGCGTCGCCGCGCTACACCTCCACGGACGCCGACGCCATCTATCTGACCCGTGCGGGCGTGGCGACGGGGCTGGTGTCGGTGCCCAACCGCTACATGCACTCGCCCAACGAGATCGTGGCGCTGGACGACCTGGACGCGGCCGCGAATCTTATCGCGGCCTTCTGCCGTGACCTGACGGCCGACGACGACTTCGTGCCGCGCTGAGCGGCGCGCGAATCGACCAACGAGGGAGATCGATGCTCGACGCGACGAACACGCTGAAGGACCTGCAGACGATGCGCGAGGAGGGCTACCTCTCCGACCCCATCATCCGGAAGGCCGTGCGCCAGATCGAGGAGGCCGACGAGCGCTTCGACTGGGTCGGCGTCTACCTGCTGGACACCGAGAACAACGAGCTGTGGCTGCACAACTACCGCGGCGAGTCGACCGAGCACGCCAAGATCCCGGTGGGACAGGGCGTGTGCGGAGCCGCGGTGGAGTCCGGCGAGAACCAGAACGTGCCGGACGTGCACGCGATCGAGAACTACATCGCCTGCACCCCCGACGTGCAGTCGGAGCTGGTGGTGCTGATCCGCGCCGGCGACGAGATCCTCGGCCAGATCGACATCGATTCCAACAGGCCGGCGGCGTTCACCGACGAGGACGAGGCGACGGTCGTGATCATCGCCGACAAGCTCGCCGAGGTCCTGATGGCCGACCGCAGGTGATCGCCCGGCCATGACGTCGTACGCGCCCCGGGAGGTGGACGGCTTCCCGGGGCTCCGCGTGATCCGCGCGGACAACCCCTCCCACCTCACCCTGGACGGCACGCGCACCCACGTGGTGGGGCGGGAGCGGTGCGTGGTGATCGATCCGGGGCCGGCCGATTCCGGCCACCTGGACCGCGTGGCAGCCGCGCTGGCCGGCGCCGAAGCCGCGACCATCGCGCTGACCCACGACCACCCCGACCACGCCGAGGGCGCCGCGGGGCTGGCCGAGCGCCTCGTGACTGCGGGCCTGGAGGACGCCGGGCGCGTCCTCGCCCTGGCGGACGGCACCCTGGAGGACGCCCACACGCTGGACACCGACGTGGGCCGGCTTGTGGCCCTCGCCACGCCCGGCCACACGCGTGACCATGCGTCCTTCTACTGGCCGGGCGCCGGCGTGGTCTTCTGCGGCGACCTCATGACGGGCGGGCTGGACACCGCCCTGGTGGCCTCGCCGGAGGGGCACCTGGGCGACTACCTGGCCTCGCTGGAGCGGCTGCGCGCGCTGAGCCCGCGGGCGATCTTCCCGGCGCACGGCCCGCCGTTCGCGGACTCGCCCGAGGGCGCCATCGCCACCTACCTGGAGCACCGCCGGTCCCGCCTGGCGCAGGTGCGCGAAGCGCTCGCCGCGGGGCTGAGCGAGCCCGCCGACGTGGTCGCGCTGGTGTACGGGGACTCTCTGCCGGGGGCGCTGCTGGGGCCCGCGACCGCCGCAGTCATGGCGTACCTGGAGCACCTCGAGTCGGCGCCTTGAGGATCGACGCCGCGCGCGTCCACGTCGCGCCCTTGAGGCTGCGGCGGCCGTTCAGGACCGCAGCCGGCGAAACCCACGACCGCCCCACCATCCTGCTGGAGCTTGACGCCGGCGACCTGACGGGCGTCGCCGAGTGCCCGGCGCTCCCCGTCGCGACCCACGGAGCCGATGACCACGCCACCGCGCTGGCGGCGCTGCGCGAAGCGCTCGTGCCGGCGCTGGTGCCGTGGGGGCGCGCCCCCGGCGAACCGTCGCTCGCAGCGCTCCGCGGCCTGGCCCCCGACGCGCCGATGGCGGTATCCGCGGCGCTCATGGCGCTGGAGGACCTGGAGGCGCGCGCGGCGGGGTTGCCGCTGGCGGAGTGGCTGGTGCGCCAGCCGGAGGGGCCGGCGGCCGACGCGGGCGGCGCGCGGACGCCGCGCGCGGGCGCCGAGGCGCGCGCCGTGATCGGCCTGGCGGAGCGAGCCGATGACGCCGTGCGCGCGGCCACCGAGCTGGTGGAGGCGGGCTACCGGCGACTCAAGCTCAAGGTGTCGCCGGAGGCGGGCCTGGACGGAGCGCGCGCGGTCCGCAAGGCGTTTCCGGGGGTGCCGCTGGCGGTGGACGCGAACGGCTCGTTCGCGGCGCCGGCGTCTGGAGGCGCGGCGGCGGCCGCTGCCCGCCTGGCGGAGCTCGACGCGCTGGGGCTGGAGTTCATCGAACAGCCTCTGGCGCCCGCCGATCTGGCCGGCCACGCACAGCTGCGGCGCGAGCTGCGCACCCCCATCGGCCTCGACGAGTCCGCCGTCGGCCACGCCGCGGCGCGCCGGGCGATCGAGGCGGGCGCTTGCGACGCGCTGAACGTCCGGCCGGCGCTGTGCGGCGGCCACCGCGAAGCGCTGCGCATCCTGGCGGCGTGCCGGGACGCCGGCGTGCGGGCTTGGTGCGGCGGCTACCTGGAGGCCGGCGTGGGCCGCGCGCACGCCATCGCCTTCGCGCGCCACCCGGCGCTCACGCTGGGCGCGGACCTGTCGGCCTCCGAGCGGTACTGGGAGCGGGACGTCGCGTCGCCCGCGGCGAGCCTGAACGCCGACGGGCTACTGGTGGGCCCCGCGGGAGCCGGCTGCGGCGTGGACGCTACCCTCCCGCGCCCTCGCCGTCGCCCTCGAAATGGGGCGTGAGGTCCAGCGTGCGGTCCAGGTCGGTGAGGTTGAAGTCGCCGCTGACCTCCGCTTCAGGCCCCGCGTCCGCGAGCGCCTTGTCCCAGCCTCGCGCCTCATCGGCTTCGGGTGGCGCGCCGGCGACGAACTTCTCGCCCGCGGCGGCTTTGCGGCCGGCCTTCGCCCGGTAGAGCGCCTCGTCGGCCGCGGCGATCAGGCCCTCGTGCGACTCCATGTCTGGCGCGTAAGCCGCCACGCCGACGCTGATGTCCAGCGGCGGGTCGCCCAATTTTTCTGCGCCCGCGCCCTGAACGTCTCGCGCACCCGCTCCGAGAACAGGGCCGCGCCCTGCGCGTCGTGCCGGAAAGAACGACCGCGAATTCGTCACCTCCCAGCCGAGCGGCTGGCCGCGAGCGCGATGAGGGCAACCAGGCCCGACAGTACGAGTTGGATATTCTTGCGCATCGATCCGCAACGCCAACCGCTTACAACCAAAACCTAAGGCATCGAGCTGTATCCTGTCCGTGTCCCGCGGGCGCCTACCTGCGCGCCTGCGAGGCTCACTTCGGCGTCGTAGCCCGGGCATGTAACCCTGGTTACGGCGCGACCACTCTCCGTGTCGGCATCTTGAAGCTTCCAACCTCGGGCTGACGCCGGTCCACCAACTCTAGGCACGGAGGGACCCATGGAGCAGAAGGAGAGGCGCGTACTCATCGAACTCACAGAGGAGCAGCGCAAGCGACTCAAGGAGCAAGTGGGCACTGACGCCAAGGCCATCGAGCTTACCGCCGAGGAGCTCGAAGAGCGCATCGCCCCGTGGGGAGGCGGCATGGGCGGCGGGGTCTAACTCCAACAGCGCGATCCTCGCGGGGATAGGCACTCCTTGCGAGGTTCGGTGCAAGCAAGAGAGGGCGCAGCACCGAACCGTGTTGCGTCCTCTCCTTCTGCCTGTCGGCGAAGCCGGCTGCTCCGCAGACGCAACGACGCTGAGGGCGTGACCGAAGGCCGCGCAGGACGTGCTCAACGGGACGCGGCGCTCGGACCCCGTCTAGTGTACCGTTGCAGAAGTCCCGTAGGCATTCGGCGCGCGCTGCATCGCGCGGATGCTGCGTTGGAACTCCTTGCCGTAGCTACGGCTACGGCGCGTCGTTCCGCCTTGCCCCGCGGGCGCATCACGCGCCTCGGTGCACACGGGACTTCCGCGCCGGCACACTAGAGGCCCCGCCCAACGCCTCCCAGGCGATTCGCACGTGCTCCTCGCGCGTGCGCAGGTTGCCGACCGCCAGCCTGAGCGCGTACACGGGCTCCGCGCCGAGCCCGTCGAGCACCGTATGCGACAGGAACGCGCGCCCGCCCGCGTTCACGCGCTCCAGGATGCGCTCGTTGGCCTCGTTGAGCTCCCGGGCGCCGCTCTCGGGCCGCCCGTCATCGCCCGCCGGGCCCCGCCAGCGAAACACCACGAGCGACAGGTGGCGCGGCGCCAGCACCTCCCACTCCTCCGCCGCATCGACCCATGACTCGAAGAGACCCGCCAGCCGGACGTGCTCGCCGATGCGCTCGGCCAAACCGCGCGCGCCGAAGTAGCGCAGCACGAACCACAGCTTGAGCGCGCGGAAGCGCCGGCCCAGCGAGATGCCGTAGTCCATGAGGTTGGCCGCGCCTGCCTCGTCGTAAGGCACGGTGAGAAACGCGGCGGTGAGCGAGAACGCCCGCGCCAGCCGCGAGCGGTCGCGCACCAGCAGCGCCGAGCAGTCCAGCGGCACGAACATCCACTTGTGCGGGTTCACCACGATCGAGTCGGCCAGCTCCGCGCCGTCCAGCACCCATTCCATGCCGGGCACCAGCGCCGCCGAGCCGCCGTACGCGGCGTCGACGTGCAGCCACACGCCCTCGTCCGCGCACACCCCGGCGATGTCGCGCAGCGGGTCGATCGCCGCCGTACCGGTGGATCCGGCCGTGGCCACCACCGCGACCGGTACGCGCCCCGCCGCCCTGTCCTCCCGGATCGCCTCCCGGAGCGCGCGCGGGTCCATGCGGAAGGCGTCGTCCAGCGCCACGTGCCGGACGCCGTCCAGGCCCAGCCCCAGCGTCGCCGCGGCCTTGTGCGTGGCCGAGTGCGTCTCGGCGCTGCAATAGATGCGGCCCGGCGGCAGCCCCGCCATGCCCCCCGCGCGAGCTTCGGGCATGGCCGCGTCGCGGGCCGCCGCCAGCGCGTAGAGGATGGACGTCGAGGCGGTGTCGGTGATCTCGCCCGCGAAGGTCGCCGGCAGCCCCAGCGCCTGGCGGATCCAGTCCAGGCAGGCGTCCTCCAGCTCGGTCGCCGCCGGCCCCGTGCGCCACAGCATGGCGTTCACGTTGAGCGCCGCGGCCAGCATCTCCCCCAGGATCCCCGCGCCCGAGCCGCTGCTCGAGAAGTAGGCGAAGAACGCGGGGTGGCTCCAGTGCGTAGTGGCGGGCACGACGAGCCGGTCGAAGTCCGCGAGGATGTCCTCCAGCGGCTCGCCGTCGGTGGGCATCGACGCGGCGACCTGGGCCCGGAATTCGCCCGGCCGCACCGGCGCCAGCACCGGCAGACCGTCCACGTTTGCCAGGTAGTCGGCGATCCGATCGACGACCGCGCGGGCGTGGCGACGGAAGTCGGCGGGGGACATGTCGGGCGTGGGCAAACCCGTCAGTATGAGATCACCGTGAGGCCCGGGATCCGTTCGAAGTCTCGCACGTTGCGCGTTACGAGCGCGGCTCCGTCGACGAGCGCCGCGGTCGCGATGAGAAGGTCCGTGGTGGACACGGTCTCACCCCGCCGACGAAGCTTCGCGAGCGTTCTCCCATACGCGATAGGGAACGCCTCACCTGGCTCAGCCCGCCACAGGGCCGACAAGAGCGCCTCGACCCGTCCGTGCTCTCGCTGCGGGTCCGCGGACTGAGCGGCGCCCGCGTGGAGCTCGCACGCAACGTGAACCGAGACGCCCAACTCGTCCTCCGAGAGTTCCTCGAGCGCTCGGGTAGCCGGACCCTCGATCCCGCGTCCGTTCTCTCGAAGAAGGTCGATCAGGTAGGAGGTATCGAGGTGGGTCACAGCTCGGGCGCCGTCGCCTGATCGGACGCCCGGCCCCGCACCAGTTCGTCGGCGGCATCGAGAGCGGAGGCGTCGACCGGGAGATCAACCAGGGCGCGCAGCAACTCGGCTCCCGTGACCCCTCGCGTGAAGTGCTCCTTGATGACGTCCGAGAACGACTGCCCCGGGCGCTTGCGCCTCTTGAGGGCATCGTAAGCGGGCATGTCGATGGTGATTGTCTTGACGGCCATGTACTCAAAGTACACTTAGACTACACGAGACTCAATCGACCGACCCGTGGCAGGCACGACGAGCCGGTCGAAGTCCGCGAAGATGTCCTCCATCGGCTTCCCGACATCGTCGGGGGTCATGTCCATGTTCTGTATGCAGTTATAGGCCGCAATCCGTCTCTAAGCACCCTCTCAGAAGCCTCTCATTTGTCCGGCACCGCCGCGAGGGCATCGTGGGCCGTAACTGTTCACGCAACGCCCGTAACTGTTCGCGTAGCGCGCCCGTGGCACGCAAGGCGATGCGGTCGAGTCGGTCCGAACGGAGGTGCAGATGAGAAGATGCCGGAGGCGGAGATACGCATTGCACACCGTGGGGGCGGCTCTTGCTCTGAGCGCCGCAAACCTGTGCGGTGCTAGCCCAATTCGCGCGCAGGACCCAGCCACCCTGCGAGACGCGTTCAGGACGAAACAGGTGCTGGACCGCGCGATCGCCGCTCAGGGCGGTGAGAGCTTACTGTCGGACCTCGATCAGGTGCGGGTCCGACTCTCCGGTCCGTACTCGACGGCATACGCGGGCGAGAACCCGAGCCCCAACGGCTCCCCACCGCATATCACCCGTCATCTCGATATCACGATCCAGAAGAAGGCGGATCGCTATTCATACGGATCGCGCTTCGACAACGCCGACATCAACAGCACGCTGAACGGCAGCAATTCGAACTTCACCTTCATCTACACACCGGACAGCCGGTTCTTGTACTTCCCCAAGATCAGGAAGTCCACGAGCGGATTCGCGCCGGCCTCCATTGCGGGCTCGGCGAGGTTCTACGTCCCCCATCTCATCGTGGCGGAGCTTGCCGCGAATCGGGACCAGCTGACGTGGGTCGGCGAGGGTACGCTGGATGGTCACCCCGTCGACCGCATCCACTACGCGACCGGGCTCTCCGGCTACCGGATCTTCCTGTTCAGGTCGGACACCGGCCACCTCGTAGGGCTGGAGCGGCCGGCCGTCGACGCGCGGCGGGGTGACATCGTTCAACGAGTGCGAATCACCGGGTACCACACCGTCGCCGGACAAGACGTGCCCGGGAGATTCACGGCTGGCTCGGACAAAGAGACGTTCTACGACTACCAGTACGACGAGTACGACCTGTCGGCCGCGATCTCCGACAGCGTCTACTCGCCGCCTCCGGGCTACGAGATCATCAGAAACACGCCCTTCCCCGGCCGCAGGCTCCGCTCACTCACGGGCAACGTCCACATCTACGGGCCCACTCAAACGATGATCGTCGAGTTCGAGAGCGAGGTCGTCGTGGTCGGCCTCCCCTTCGACGTCCTGGAGAAGATCCGCGAGGTGGTTGGAGAGAAGCCGATCCGGGTCGGGATCCCGACCCACCACCACGACCAGCATGTGGCCGGGATGCGGGCCTTCGTGAAGGCCGGGATCCCCATCATGACGACCGCACGCAACCGCGCATACTTCGACCAACTTGCGCGCGCCCGTTTCGATCTGGATCCGGACGCGCAGAGCCTGGACCCGCGCGAGCCCGTCTTCCAGATCGTCGACGATCGGCACGTGTTCGACGACGGGACGACGCGCCTGGAGATCATCAACATCGGTCCCGTGGGTCACGCCGATGACATGTACGTGGCGTACCTCCCCAAAGAGGGGATCGTCTTTACCGCCGACCTGTTCGAATTCAACCCGGAGGCGATTCCTCCGACGGTGGGGGCTTACTACCACGACCTGGCGGTCGCGAATCTGAGAGCCCTCAAGTCGGCGGTACCCAACGCGACGACCCTGGTCCGGGCTCATCGCTACACGATGCCCATGGCGGAGCTGGAGGCCTTGATCGACTCAGGAAGTCACTGACGAGCCAACGTCCGGGGGTGGGACTCGGGCCGCGGCACCGGAAGGCCTGCTTCGCGAAGGATGGCTTCGAACTCAGGGTCGCCGTGCAGAAAACGGAACCACGCGTCCCTCGGCGCCCACTGGAGACCGGGATCGCGGTCGGCGCCGAGACGCTGGAGCCCGTCCAGGGTCGCCCTGCGGTCCCGGAGCCGGGCCGTGGCGCGCGCGCGGGTAAACGGGTTGAACCCCGCTCCCTCCTCTCGTGCCCGGTCGATTCTCGCCAGGTCCCACGAGAAGTACGCGGGCATGCTCCGCGTCCCGGCCACCTCGGCGTCGGTGGCCCCCTCGAGGCGCATGAGGCCGCGCGACTGCCCTAGCGCTTGGCCGGATTCGCCCAGGAAATAGTGGGCGGACATGAGGCAGTCCCGGGCCCAGCGCTCTCCGTCCGGCGCCAGCTCCAGGGAGGCGGAGCAGAAGGCCAGGGCGTCCTGGTAGCGACCCGCAGCCAGGTAGACCCCGGCCAGGTCGACCCCGACGAGGTTTGCCACGGGATCGACTCGGCGAGCCTCCTCCAACTGGAAGATCGCCTCGTCGAAGCGGAGCGCGTTCGCGAGCGTCTGGGCGTACCACTGCCGGTAGCGCGCGGTTCGAGGCTTGAGTTCGACGGCGCGCTCGAAGGCCCGAAGGGCGAGCGCGCCTCGGCTGAGGTAGAACAGGGCGACGCCAAGCGCATCGTATGCCGCGGCGTCTTCGTCATCGATCGCGATCGCCCGCTCGGCGGCGGATCGCGCGGCTTCGAGCTCGTCGAGTTGGATGCGGGCGCGCGCGGTCAGTGACCAGGCCTCCCCGAAGGTCGGCTCCGCCATGCGCACGGAATCCAGGCGAACGAGGCTGCGCGCGAACTCGCCCTGCTCATAGAGCCAGCGTGCCGCCTCGAAGGTGGTGCGGGTCGGCTCCTGGAGTGTCGCCCCGCTCAGTTCGCCCGCCACGCCTCTGTTCCAGTGACCCCAACCCGCCCAGGCACCGGCAAGGACCACCAGGACTGCCGCGGCTGACCCAAACACGGCCCTCGAACGGTTGGAGGGAGACGAGGCGTGGCTCGACGCGCCGGCCGATTCCACCGGGGCGATGAACCGGTAGCCGCGGCGGTGGACGGTTTCCACGTACACGGCAGGGTTGGCGCGGTCTCCCAAGCCCCGCCGCACCTGGCGCACGAGGAAATTGAGTCCCGGGTCGAGCGAGGCGCTGCGGTACCGCCAGACGGCCTCCTGAAGCTCGGCGCGCGGGACCAATCGCCCCGGCTTGTCCAGAAGGGCAGCGAGCACCTCCGTCGGCTGCGGCTGTAGGGGCACGGGCTCCCCATCGCGCCGCAGGACCCGCTCGTCGAAGTCGAACTCGAACGGTCCGAATCGTACGACCTGACCCGAACGTTTCACACGATTACCTTCCGTAGCCGGGTTCCTCGCAGAGTTAGGACACCAGTCCCCGAATTCCGATCCTGAGCATGGACACGAACGACAGCCCAAAGGTGGTCGCCGAGTTTTCCTACCGCCACGAGGCGGAGATGGCCGAGGGCTTCCTCAGGGATGGTGGGATCGACGCGATGTTGGAGATCAACGACGCCGGCAGCACCCATGTCGGCATGTCCACGGCGTCTCCCGCTCGTCTGTGGGTCCGCTCGGACGATCATGCGCGCGCCGTGCAGGTACTGCTCGCCGCGCGTATCGACGTCTCGCAGTCGAGCTACCCGGCCGCCCTTCTCCCCATGCCCTGGCGCTTCAGCACCTCACATGTCGCCCGGTAGCCCTCTTCCAGGAAGTAGTCGGTCGAGTCGAAGTCGAAAGTCGAGTAGCCGTCGAGGCGCGGCCGCACGTACACCAGCCGGGCACCCGACCAGAGCTGCAGGCGCGCCTGGCGGCGCGTGTAGGTCACGATGTCGTTGACCCGGTGCTGGATGGCGATCATGCCCTTCGACACGACGTCGAGGGCGTCCTTCACGGGGCCCGCGCCCACGTCGATCGCGATCACCAGGTCCGCGCCACGCTCCTTGGCTCGCGACAGAGCAAGAACCTCGCGGACTCCGCCGTCGACGAAAAGCCGGCCGCCGATCGTCGCCGGGGGGAAGAACGGCGGCAGAGCGCTCGAAGCGTAGATGGCCTCGGCCAGCGTTACGTCGTGGCGGCCGTCCGCGCCAAACCACTCGGCGAGACCCGTCTCCAGATCCACGGCGTTCACGGCGAGCGGGATGGGCAACTCCTCGAAGCGCTCGGCGGGCAGCACCTCGGCCAGGTAGCCCCGGAAGGGGTCGTCGCGGAACACCGACGCCTGGCGGATGCCGTTGAACAGGAGCGCCCAGCGGTTGATGCCGATGATCTGCTCCTTGCGGAGCAGGCGCGCGCGGCGCTCCATCTCGTCGAGCGGCATGCGGTGGGCGATCAGCGAGCCTATGAGGGAGCCGATGCTGGTGCCCACGACCTCGTCGACCGCGAGGCCGGCTTCCTCGATGGCGCGCCATGCGCCCACGTGGGCGATGCCCTTGGTACCGCCGCCGCCCAGGACCAGAATCGTCTTGCTCATCGATGCACTCCTTGTACACCGTGGGACGAGTGGAGAGGTCCTGCTGTTACAGGCGGCGCTGGGCCGAGGCGCGTTGACGTGGTCGCGTCGACAGTGATACTATTTGAAATGCAAATGATACTATCAGAGAGCACGCCGTGATGCCATCGGGCCGGTTCGTGCTGCGTATCGCCCCTCGGCTGCACGCGCGACTCCGCGCAGAGGCCGAGAAAGCCGGTGTGTCGCTGAACGCCCATTGCGCGGGTCGGCTCGAGTCTCCCGCGGCGCAGTCGTTCGGCCCGGGAGGCGTGGTTCTCGGGCGCTCCACCGAGGTGCTCGACAGCACACCGCTCGGGGTCGTCGCGTTCGGATCCTGGGCACGGGGCGACGCGACGGAAGACTCCGATCTGGATGTGCTCGTGGTGGTGGGCGAGCAGACCGCAATCGACCGCTCGCTGTACCGGAGGTGGGACGCGGAGCCCCTCGCGTGGGAAGGCCGGCGGGTCGACGCCCACTTCTCGCACCTGCCGCACGCCGGCGCGGCGATTTCGGCCCTGTGGGCGGACGTCGCCCTGGAGGGGATCGTTCTGTTCGATCCCGACCTCGCGATATCCAGAACGCTGCTGGCGCTGCGCCGCCGCATCATGGAGGGGGGCGAGCTGATCCGGCGCGAGGTCCACGGTCAGCCGTACTGGGTGGGGGCCGGCTGAGTGCGCAACGACGACCTCGCCCGGGACTACGTGCGCCGCGCGGCCGTACGCTTGACGACCCTCGAGGTGCTGGCCGCGGCCGAGAGCTGGGCCGACGTCGTTCGCGAGTCGCAGGAGCTCGTCGAGCTGGCTCTGAAGGGGCTCCTGCGCAGCGTCGGAGTCCACCCACCGCGCATTCACGACGTGTCGGACGTTCTCCTCGCCGAGCGCGCCCGTCTCCCGGCCGAGCTCGCCGATGAAGTGGAAGCCCTGGCGGACATCTCCCGGCAACTGCGTCGGGACCGAGAGCTCGCCTTCTACGGCGCCGAGGACCTCACCCCGACCGCGTTCTACTCGGCGGACGACGCCGCCCGGGCCGCGGAGCAGTCGCGACGCGTGGTGGAGTTGGTACGGCCGCATGTGCTGAGGTGAGTCGGGGGATATAGGCGCTCGAGACGTGAAGTAGGGCCCTCCTACGACCGAAGCACCGAATCCGCGTCACACCAACCCCCCCGACCGCCGGCGCGTGCCGGAATCGACCCGCACCTGAGACTGATCCAGCGCGAGCGCTTCGACAACGTGCGGGCGGTGCAGGTGGGCGGAAAGCCATCCAGCGATCCGTGAGCTGCCGCGAACCGGCGCGGCTCGCATGCTTGACTCACCATCCACCGCCCCACACCGCCAGTCCGTTCATCAGCCTACACACGCAGAGCGCCCACGGCTCCCGCGCCAGCGTCGACGTAACGAATCGGCTGGCCGGTCGTTGCGGGCCCGCTCAACCCGTCAGCAGGTCTTCACCCCTCGTCTTCGGCTTCCGTCGCTTCCTCGTCTTCACGGAGCACGGTGCGAGCCTTCTTGCGGAGTCGCTCCTTCGCCCGCTCGACGTCCCGGAGCGCGTCCTCCAGCTCCCTGAGCTCCTCGGCGCGCACGGTGAGTCCCTCCCGGATGAACAGGGCGGCCGCTTCGGAGCGGCTCTTCACAGCACCCGTCTCGATCCAGGCGTCGAGGCTCTTCACCGTTTCGTCGTCCACCCGGACCATGACCACGTTGTCTCGTGATTCCCGCGCCATCTCACGGAGTGAGGCGGACAGCCCGAACGGCATGCAGATCATCTTACAGTTCATCGGATCGAGTCCCGAAAGGTCAGGGAGCTCGACCTCGAGACCGGCTTGGTTCAGCTTCTTCTGGATCGTGGCCCAGAGCCCCTTGTCTTCGCGTTCGATCATTCGTCGGAGTCGCGCGAGGGATGTGCGTGTGTCCCCCGTCCCGCCCAGGTTGCTTCGGCCCAGTCGACGGGGGAGAACGCCAGACAGAACAGGTGTGTGTGCCTCCCGAACATCATCCCGGGCACGGTCATCACCTCACAGCCGCCGTCGGCGCGGATCGAGGCGAGCACCAACGATACACCGAGGAAGATCAGGGATCCGAGCCGGCCCGGGGCGTCGCTCATGAGAAAGACCGCGGCCACCGGAGCCACCGCCAGCATGGCCCCGATCCAGGGGTTGAGACGTCTGAAGTACCGGTCGATGACGAAATGCATCGCCGCGTAAAACGCCGCCACGCCCACGATGACGCCGGCGGTTTTCAGCATGAGCGCCGCACTGGTGCCGACAAGATGGCGACCACCCTCCACCGTCAGTGCGATACCGACGACGAGGCGGAGCGCCCTCCCCACGGGTCTCGCCCGAATCCCCCGCTCTACGCTTTCTACCACGCCGCGAGCCTCCCTGCTTGTTGCCGTCTGCGTACAGAGTAATTTAATTACAGCATACGTGCCAGCCAGGGCGGGAGGCGGGATTTGAGCGGGAAGCGATCGTCCGGCGGGAAGGCGAGACTCCGAAGAGCGGCGGCGGGCCTCGTCATTCTCGTGGCGGCGGCCCAGGGGGTCTCGGTGGCATGGGCGCTCCTTCCGATCGGCGACCGTCGCTTCTCGGGTGTACGGCTCTCCGAGATCCCCTCCGGCGCCTACCAGGAGGTTGATTTCGCCAACCCCGCGGCGGGCTTGCGCCTCGCCGGGCTGCTCTTCGTGCCCGAAGGACCCGGTCCGTTCCCGGGCGCCGTGATCATCCACGGCTCCGGCACCAGTCAGCGCGACAACGGGTGGTACCTCACCCTCGTGAGCTACCTGCGGGAACGCGGCGTCGCCGTGCTCCTCCCCGACAAACGCGGATCGGAGCAGTCCGGGGGCGACTGGCGCACCTCGAGCTACGAGGAGCTCGCGACCGACGCGCTCGCGGCGCTCCGTTTTCTCAGCGAGCAGGACAGGGTGGATACGACCCGCGTCGGCCTCGTCGGGTTGAGCGAGGGGGGACACATCGCACCCCTCGCGGCAGCCCGGTCCGCCGGCGTCGACTTCGTGGTGAACGTGGTGGGCGCTGCGGTGCCGATGCACGAGCTGCTCGTCTATGAGGAGACGCACAACCTCCGCCAGCTCGGCGTCCTTCCCGGCCTGTCGGACCTCATGGCGATCGGGACCGCGTACGCGCTGAGGAAGGGATCGAAGCGCGCATTCTGGGACGCTGTCGGGAACTTCGACGTCCTGCCCCATTGGCGGGCCCTTAGCGTGGACGGGCTCGTCCTGTACGGGGAGCTCGACACGAACGTGCCCTCCGCCGCGAGCGCCGCGCGTCTTCGGTCGCTGGGCAAGCCGAACATCGCGGTGCGGGTCTTCGAGGGATCGGGGCACGCGCTCGAGGACCCGCCGGAGCAAGGCAACAGCATCTTCCGCGAGGATGCGTTGGAGGAGATCAGGGCGTTCGTCGCGGGATCGAAGGGAGGACGAAGATAGGCTGTTACGGTGAGCCAGCTGCGCCAAGAAGCTCGGATCTCGCCTACCCGGACGTCCAGCCTGCTGGCCCACCACACCGGACCCAAAGGCGCATGTTTGATAACGTTGCTAGTTATCTGACGTCGTAGCCCTCCAAGCACGCCCGCACAGGTCTAACGCGTGTGTGACGAGCGGCGGCGCCCAGCGTCGTCTGTCTTCATCACGGGGTCCGCGGAATCAAGGCCCCGTGGATCTCCTCAACCCAGCCGTCGCGGTCCGCGTCCCAAGCAGGGCGGCTGCCATGGAACGCCCAGTATGCCCAGGCGAAGCCGCGGCGCTCGGCCTCCCGCGCGACGGCCGCGGTCCAGTCGACCCGCAGGTCCATCGGCACGCGGCTCGCCACACCGAACTCACCGAGCAGTACCTGGCGTCCCGTCAGGCGCGACCACTCGGCCACCGTGTCGAAGTCCGATGCGATCTGCGCCCGGTCCGCATCGCTCCCCCAAGTGACGCCAGTCCTCCGCGAAACCCTCGGGTTGCCCTGCGCCGTGAACCGGGTCGGATGATAGTAGTGGAAGGTGGCGATGATGTTGGGATCGCCCTCGGGCAGCTCGAGCGTTGGAATCGTGCTGAAGTCGCTCCACCTGACCGAACCGATGATCACGCGGCGTGTGGGATTCGTTTCCCTGACCACAGCGAGAATCTCGGGGAAAAGAGCGTTCCACGTGTCGACGTCCAGCTCACCGAGCGGTTCGTTGAGCAGCTCGAACAGCACGGAAGGCGGCGCATCCTGGTAGCGCGACGCGATCCGTCCCCAGAAGAACAGGAGGCGCTGGCGGCACAGGGCTGCGCTTTCCCCACAGACCTCATAGTCGTGGCCGTCGAGAATGACCGACAAACCCGCTTCCGTAGCGCTGTTCACAACCCAGTCCACCAGCTCGAGGAACGCCGGGTTGATGCCGTACTCGGCGTCCATGGTGTAGTAGTCGTAATCGACGGCCATATGGGGGAACGCGCGAAGATTCACCCTGACGAAGTCGAAGCCGCCGCCGCGTATCGCTTCGAAGTGTGACTGTTGGAATCGCCAGGCTGCCGTAACGGTATCGCCAAGCGGTATCGGCCCCCGCTCACCCCACCCGGGGTCGTAGTACAGCACATTCATGCCCCGCCGCAGCTCCGCCAGAGGTTCCGGGGCACCCGAGAGCGATTCTGCCTGCGTGTCGACCTGCTCCGTTTCCGAGGGTGGCTGGGGAGCCTGCCTGCAGGAGGCAAGTACCATTGCCGTGATGCCGAGAGACGCCACCGCGAGCCGCGCGCTACCTGGGTCCATCCTGTGCTCCGCGATTCCGGGCCCGGAAACTGGCCCTCGTGCTTGTCATGCCGCCGACTGGAAAACTGTGCTGCACAGCACCCGTCCGTTGGCAGATAAGCTACGGTGGTGCTGAAACGATGTCAGATAACGTCTCGGCCACTGGCGCCGCCGCGCGCAGCGCCGCCAGTGGACCTGTTAGATGAAGCGCCCGGGCCGACGAGCTACGCGGGGGCTACTCGAGTCCGCGCCACCGCCCGGCTGCGTGGCCGACGCTTGACCACGATCTCCACGTCGCGATCCAACGCGTTGAGAAACCGAATCAGTCGTTCCATCGAGAAGCCGTCGATCCTTCCGCGGATCAGATTCGAGACACTCGGCTGCGTCGTATCGAGCACGGTCGCGGCCTCAGCCTGCGTCAAATGCCTCCCCTTGATGATCCGGCCTATTCGGGAAGCCAGCTCCGCCTTCGCCAGGAGTTCCTCGGCCTCGGGAAGCCCCAGGTCGGCGAAGACATTGCCGCTGCCACCTCGGACCGCTTCCTGTTTGCGCGTGCTCATCTCGTCTCTCTCGTCTCGTAGTCCTGCTGTGCTAAGTCATACCTCGCTCGGATCAAGTCGATCGTCTGCTTCGGTGTCTTGATCCCCTTCCGCGACTTCTTCTGGAATGCGTGTAGGACGTAGACGACTCCCTCAAACCGGACCGTGTACACCGCCCTGTACGCGTTTCCCTCTCGCTGTTCGACGATCTCGAGAACACCCGCTCCCGTGACGATTCCCTTGAGCGGCTTCGTGCCCCCGCCCTTTTTCCCCTTTCTGCGCGACGTAGAGAGCGTAGCCGACGTTCTGACGCACCGCCGCTGGGAACCGCCGCAGAGCGTCTAGTGAGGATCCAACCCACAGAATCGGCTTGAGGGCGTCTGATATCGACCCAATATACTAGATTTAGTATACTCGATCAAGCCGGCTCGTCCCGGCCAGGGCCGTGACAGGTCGCGCTGGCAGCTTAAGCCGGCTGTTAGGCGGCGAGCTAGGTACGTTCCGGGTTGATTGTTTACAGATCGTTCTCACCTGATGGTTTACAGGTCCCGGCGTAGGCTAGGTCCTCCTGCAAGGAGGCGCCAATGCCGTGGAGGACCCAGACCATCATGGACGAACGAGCCCGCTTCGTCTTCGAGGCCGAGCGTAGCAACCTGCCGTTCGCCGAGTTGTGCCGGCGCTACGGGATCAGCCGTCCCACCGGGTATAAGTGGGTGGACCGCCGTAGAGACGACGGCGTAGTTGGCCTGGAGGACCGCTCGCATCGGCCCCACTCCTGCCCGCACGCGACACCGCCCCAGATCGAGAAGCGCATCATCGAGCTCCGGAAGCGACGACGCTGGGGGGCTCCGAAGCTCCGGACGCTCCTCGCGCGAGAGTTCGATTCCGTCCCGTCCATCTCGACGATTCACAGGATCCTCGAGCGTCACGACCTCGTACGGCGCCGCAAGCCTCGCCGCCACTCCGAGCGGCCCGGGAGGACGCCCTTCGTCGCCGATCGACCCAACGCCCTGTGGACCGCGGACTTCAAGGGCCAGTTCCGAACTCAGGACGGGGAGCTCTGCTACCCACTCACCGTCCAGGACGCCTACAGCCGCTTCCTCCTCGACTGCCGCGGCCTGCTAAGACCCACGATCGACAAAACGATGCCCGTCTTCCGACGACTCTTCCGCACCTACGGCGTCCCCGACCGCATCCGCACCGACAACGGACAACCCTTCGCCTCAGCGGTCACCCTCGGGCGCCTCAGCCGCCTCTCCGTCTGGTGGATCGAACTCGGCATCGCCCCCGAGCTGACCCAGCCCGGCAAGCCGCAGCAGAACGGCCGCCACGAACGTATGCACCGCACGCTCAAGCGCGAAGCGACCCGGCCCGCCCGCAAACACCTCGCTGCCCAGCAGACGGCGTTCAACACCTTCCGCCGGACCTTCAACGACGTCCGGCCTCACCAGGCGCTCGACCAGAAGACTCCCGCCGCATGCTACGAACCCTCGGAGCGATCCTACACGCCCACACCGCTGCCCCTGACCTACCCAGCCCATTTCGAGGTGCGCCTGGTCTCCTCGATCGGCGGTATCCGCTGGAAGTCCCGAACCGTCTGGGTGAGCGAACTACTCGCCCGTTGCGAGATCGGACTCGAACGAATCGCGGACGACCTCTGGGCGGTCTACTTCGGGCCCCGCCACCTCGGCTGGCTCGACGAATCCGACTTTCGCATTATGAAGCTTCGCCGACGTTCAACACTCACCTGACCTGTAAACCATCAGGTGACAATCTTCTGTAAACCATCAGGTGAAACGTTCACGCCTCACACCGGCTCCTCTCCATGATCGGAATACTCGAACGTTGACTCGAACTCTTCAGCGCGGATCAGGTGATCCACCACCTCGGTGATCCGCTCGC
>JBDLIA010000024.1 GCA_039715185.1 Gemmatimonadota bacterium | reverse complement strand
CAGTCCCAACTCACTCATCGCGTACAGGATGCGCCGGTGCACCGGCTTCAACCCGTCCCGCACGTCGGGCAGCGCCCGCTGCACGATCACGCTCATCGAGTAGTCGATGAACGACTCCCGCATCTCGTCTTCGATCATGCGGGAGACCACACGTTCCCTTTTCTGGGGCATCACCATCGGACCCGATCCTCCTCCACTCTTCGTCGCCTTCGGGCGGGGGTAGCTACGGCGCGGCGCGACTCGGCCGGGGAGGCCGGGCCGCTATCTTATTGTTCGGAGATTGGAGCGGTGGAGGCAAGCGGGGTGTGCGTAGCCGGGGCCGGCGGGGCTAACTTTGAAGGATCGGTAGGACCCACCAGGAGGAGGCGACGATGAACCCAACCCTGAAGAACATCGTGGCGGCGGTATTCGGCTACTTGGTGATGGTAGTGGTCGTGTTCGTGGCGTTTACGATCGTGTGGCAGATCCTGGGGCCGGACGGCGCCTTCGAGCCCGGCAGCTGGGACGTGTCGGGAGCATGGATCGCGGCGTCCATCGTGCTCGGCCTCGTCGCGGCCGTGGCGGGTGGGTGGTCGTGCGCCAGGATGGCCCCGAATCAGAACGCCCTCTACATCCTCATCGCCCTGATCGTGGTTCTGGGCGTCCTGTCGGCGCTGCCCGAGGCAGGGCTCGCGCTCGGCCCGCGCCCCGAGGACGTGAGCATGTTCGAGGCGATGGGCTCGGTGGCCCAGCCCCGCTGGGTCGCTTGGCTAAACCCGGTGATCGGCGTGATCGGCGCGGTGTTCGGCGCGCGTCTCGCCGGGCGCAAGGCGTCGGCCTAGCGGGGCCGCGTCGCGGTTCGCGCGGCGCCTAGACCAGCAGCGGGTCGGTCATCACCTCCACGAGGGCGGTACCCTCGTGGGCGATCGCCCGCTCGAGCGCCGTGTCGAGCTGGTCGGTCTCCGTGACGCGCATACCGAGGGCGCCGCACAGCTCGGCGTACTCGGCGAAGTTCGGGTTGTGCAGCGACGTCTGCCAGACGTCCCAGTTCCCCGCGCGCTGCTCCTTGGAGATCTTGCCCAGCTCGGCGTTGTTCAGCAGGACGTGCGTGACGTCCATGCCGTACTTCACCGCGGTGGTGAGCTCGCCCATGTACTGGCCGAAGCCCCCGTCGCCGGAGATCGACACGACCTTGCGGCCGGCGAACGGCGTGTCCGCCTCCTGCGTGGCGGCCCAGGCGCCCAGCGCCGCGGGCAGCGCGAAGCCGATCGACCCCAGGTAGCCCGACATCAGCACGGTCTGCCGGTCGCACTCGAAGTAGCGCCCGAACGAGTAGGTGTTGTTGCCCACGTCCACAGGCATGATCGCGTCGCCGGGCACGACCCGCGTCAGCGCCGCGAACAGCGACGCCGAGTCCAGCCCGCCGCCCCGACGTTCGTGCGAGCGACGTTCCTTCTCCTCGCGCCAGATCCGCCAGCGCTCGGCCACCTCGCCGGTGTGATCGACCGAGCCGGCGCCATCCGCCAGGGCCGCGCGCAGGGCCGCCACCGTGACACCGATTTCGCCCCAGACGGGCACGTCCACAGCGTGGAACTTGCCCAGGATCATGGCGTCGTAGTCGACCTGGATGGTGGGCTTCTTGGGCGTGATGCCGGTGTGGTTGGAGAAGCTCGCGCCCAGCACCAGCAGCGCGTCGGCCTCGTTCATGAACCAGCTCGCGATGGGGGTGCCGCTCCGCCCCAGCACGCCGCAACCCAGCGGGTGGTGGTCGCTGATCTGGCCCTTGCCCTTGAACGTCGTGATCACCGGGCAGCGCAGCGCCTCCGCCAGCGCGACGACGCCGTCCATGCGGAAGCGCGCGCCGTGCCCCACGATGATCGCCGGCCGCTTCGCCGTCCGCAGCATGGCGATGGCCGCCTCCAGCGCGTCGGCCGGCGGCGCGATGGTCCGTTCCGCCACCCTGCCCTCCGGCCCGCCCGGCTTGTCTCCTTCCGGCTCGGCCAGGTTCTGCACCTCGTCGGGGAAGATCAGGTGGCTGACGCCGCGGTTCAGGACGGCGCTCTTGCAGGCCAGGTTGACCAGCTCGGCGTGCTTGCTCGTGTGCAGGACCGTCTGGCTCCACTGCGCCACCTTGCCGAACGCCGCCACCAGGTCCACCTCCTGGAACGCGCCCGGCCCCAGCACCTGCGTGTCCACCTGGCCCGTCAGCGCGAGCACCGGCGAGCGGTCCACGTTGGCGTCCCACAGCCCGGTGAGCAGGTTGGTGGCTCCGGGACCCGCGATGCCCAGGCACGCCGCCGGGCGCCCCGTGAGCTTGCCGTAGGCGGACGCCGCGAACGACGCGGCGCCCTCGTGGCGGATGCCGTAGTAGGCCAGCGCGCCCTTCTCCTCCTGGATCCGGATGGCGTCGGCGAGGCCCAGGTTGGAGTGCCCGACCATGCCCCAGACGTGCCGGATGCCCCAGTTGACCATGGTCTCGGCCATGAGATCCGAGACGGTCCGGACGCGCTCGTCCTCCCGCTCGAAGCCCACGTACACGCCGTCGTCGCGCACCTCGACCGGGTAGGTCGGCACGCCGTCGTCGAAGCCGCCCGGGGCTATGCCGGTGATGGGGTCGAAGTCCCAGCCGTGCCACGGACAGCGCAGGCAACCGTTCTCGATCGAGCCTTCGCCCAACGGGCCGCCCTGGTGGGGACAGCGGTTGTCGAGCGCGGCGTACTGCCCCTCGAAATGCGTCATGCACACGGTCGCGCGATGGCACGTGACCGGCTTGACTCGCCCCTCGGCAAGCTCGTCCAGGTCCAGAGCCTTTTCCCACACGACCAACGCGCTCATCGGCTCTCTATCGCCCCCACCACGAGCGCCAGCAGCCCGTCGATGTCCCGCGGCGGGATCCAGCGCGCCACGACGACCAGGTCGTTGTCGGGGTCCACGTAGACGAGATTCGTGCCGTTGCCCAGGTGGGCGATGGAGGCCTCCGGGGCGCTCGGGTAGCGGCGCTGGCCCTCCTCGCCGGGCCGATTCAGGAAGTAGTTCATGAAGCCGTAGGAGGCGTTCGCCGGACCGGGGGTGGCGGCCATGTCGAACCACTCCTCGGCCAGCAGTTGGCGCTCGCCCCAGCGGCCGCGACGCAGCGTGAACAGCCCGAAACGCGCCTGGTCGCGCGCGCTGATGAACATGCCGCCGCCCCAGTGGCCGCCGCCGCTAACGACCTGGACCTTCTCGCCGTCCAGCGTGATCCAGGAATTCTCGTAGCCGTGCCAGCGCCACGCGGGGGAGGCGCCGATGGGGTCCATCACCCGTTCCTTCAGCACCTTCGGCAGCGCCCGACGCCACACGTTGGTGGCCGCCAGCGCGAGCGCGTTCACGCGCGTGTCGTTGTACTCGAAGACGGTGCCGGGTTCGGCGCGCTCGCGGGTCAGCCAGGTGGAGGCGTCCCGGTCCGGGCGGTCGGCCCAGTCGGGCTTGCCCCACAGCGTCCCCTCCCAGTCCGAAGACTGCCGCAGCATGTCGTCCCACGTGACGCGCCGGTTGTGCTCGGACTCGAACATGGTCGCCGGGTCCGGCTCACCGAAGGCCACGCGGTCGACGCCGGGCTCGCCGTCTCCCGCGGGCACGTCCACCGGCGCCATGTAGCGCAGGACGGGCTCGTCCAGCGCGATCATGCCGTCCTGCCAGGCCAGCCCGACCACGGTCGACAGGAACGACTTGGAGACGCTGTGGGTCATGTCGACGCGCCAGACGTCGCCCCACTCTGCCACGATGTAGCCGTCCTTGACGATCACGCCGGCGGGCCCCCCGCGCACCCTGAACGGGCCGACGCCGTGGCCGAACGGCTCGCGGCCGAAGCTCGCCGCCTGCGACTGCTCCTGGTCGCGGGGCACCGGCGACTCGTGCGCCAGCGCGTAATCGACCGCGGCCTGCACGCCCGCCGGGTCCAGGCCCAGCTGCTCGGGCGTCCTGCGCTCCCAGTCGTCGCCGGGACCCGGTACGTACTGGGCGGCGAGGGGGCCGGCGGTGAGGGCGAGCGCGAACGCGACGCCCAACGACGGCCGCGGCGGAATCCTTGTCATGGTGCCTCTCGAGGGGAATGAAGGCTCAGTACAACGCCGCCAACAGCATCCTGAACGCCTGGTGCGACTGTCCACGGAACGTCACCTCGGGGCCGAACAGCACCATGCGGCCGTCTCCGAGCTGGGCGTCCAGGATCGCGGCGCCGCCGCGCAGCCTTTGCTGCCGCCACGCCCAGCCGCTGCGCAGCGGCGCGCCGGTGTCGAACCAGCCCACCTCGCGTATGCCCGCGGCGCGCGCTTCGGGCCCGACGCGCCACACCGGGCTGCGCCGGAAGAGCGCGCTTATGCGCTCGGGCAGACCGTGGGCGAGCGGGTGCTCGGCGGCCAGGCGCACCCACACGACCGAGCCCGGTACGTAGAACTCGCTTCTGCGCAGGCTCCGTTCCTGGCCGTCATCGCCCACCGTAACCAGGTGGCTGGACAGCGGCAGCGCCGCGTGCTCCGCCAGTCGCTCTGCCGAGCTGCCGACGGCGACGACGGTTCCGCCGGCGCGCACGAAATCGAGGATGCGCGTGACCGTCGTTTCCACGCTGATCGGCCCGAGTCGGTCGTGGTACTCCTCGGGCACGTCGTCGGGATCGGGCAGGTCGAAATCGCCGTCGTCGGGATCCTCCTCGCGGATCAGCCCCGGCGGCACGATCAGGACGTCCGCGGAATCCAGCGCTCCCCCATCGACGTCCGGGCCGAACAGAACGTCGTGCTCGATCCCGAACTCGTCCAGAAGAAAGCGAGTCCAGCCGGACTCCATCGAGCCGCCGTAGCGATCGAGCAGGGCGATACGCGGTCGCTCGAGCGGGGCCGAAAGCGGGCCCGGCGCGGCCGCGAGTCCCGCGAACGAGACGCCCAGCGCGGAGGCCAGCTCCCCCAGACGCCCGTCGTCGCCGTCGAAGGCGTCGATCCAGAAGGCGCCCGCCGCGAAGCCGTCCTCGCCGGACGTCACGCCGCGAATCCGGACGCCGTCCGCCAGCAGGTCGTAGACCGCCGCGAAGGCGTCGTTGGACGAGCGCTCGAGCAGCCAGCCCGCCCTTCCCCCTTCGGCGTGCACCTCGCCAGATGGCAGGCACGGACAACTCCCGGCGACGCCCTCGGGACGAACCTCGTCGGGCAGCTCCTCCAGAGGCAGCGCGTCCGGGAGGCCCTCCAGGACCCGGTCGAAACGCACTCCCATCTGGTACGCCAGCGTCCAGCCGGCGTTGTCGTACGGGGCGACGGGGGGCGCCCCCTCGAACGGGATGTCGTCGGGGTGATCCTGCGGCTCGAACATGTCCAGCACCTGCGCGCGAAAGGCCTGACCGGTGAAGACCACGTAGCTGCCGGCCGGGTAGCTTGCGTCCACTGGTGCGTCTTGGGGGCCGTTGTTGCCGCCGGGAGCGCCGTCGCCGTCGTCACCGGCGTCGGCCACCGGATCCGGGGCGTCTTCCTCCCACGGCATGGCTCCGCCCGGAGGGATCGCGGGCGCGCCGATGGAGGACCCGGGCAGCTCGAAAGGCGCCGTCGCCCGATGGACCGCGACGCCGGTGCGTATCAGCGCGTTCACGAACCTGGTCGCCGTCAGGAAGTCGCCCTGATCGGCGGGGATCACGTAGGCGCGGGGGTCGCGCAGGTCGGGGTGCCGGAAGAACGAGTCGAAGGTGTCCCGGTCGCTCGCCTCCTCGTCGTCGCCGCCGGAGGAGGCCGCCCTGGCCGCCTGCCACCGGTGCGGGTACGCGGTCCAGGTGTCCGTCGCGCCGGCCTCGACCGCGTTCCTGCCCATGCGCCAGATGTTGTAGAGCAGGTGCTCGCGATTGCGCGCGGCGTAGTCCAGCACCGCGTAGTTGGCGGTCACCGAGTAGTCGACCGATTGCCGCATGTGCCACGTCTGCGGCTCGATGGGCAGCGGCGTGTCGTTGGTCTGGAGGTAGCGGTTCCACGCGTACGGGATGTCGATGGGGCCGGGCTCGCCGATGGTCTCGGTGAGGAGGCCGATCATGTTGTGGTAGTACGGCGCGGTGCGTAGCCCGCCGTTCCACCAGGTGGAGTAGCCCGCCGCCGAGCGCATCACGGTCCCCGGCTTGCGCTCGGCCAGAAAACGCAGGTGCATGGCGGATCCGAGCTGGTCGATCCCCAGCAGCACCATCGGATCCAGGTGGTAGTTGGCCGGGCCCCGGAACGGCGGCGCGTACATCACGGTCCCGCGCGGGCCCCTCTGGTGGTGGTTGTAGACGACCTGGGGGTACCACTCCCGATACATCACCCGATTCATGTTTCGCGTTTCGGCCAGGTTGGCCATGTAGAAATCGCGATTGTTGTCGTGTCCGGCGTAGTGCTGGTACAGGACCGGCAGGTCGGACAGCGACCGCTCCTCCTCGTCGTCGCGCCGCATGTACCAGTCGGCGACGAGCTGGTGGCCGTCCGGGTTCGCGTGCACGAACAGGATCACAACCTCGTCGAGGATCCGCATCGTCTCCTCGTCGGTGCGTGAAGCGAATTGGAATACCGTTTCAATTAACTGTTGAGCACCGAGGGTCTCGGTCGCGTGTAGTCCACCGTCGATCCACACCACTGCGCGCCCCCGTTGCGCCAGATTCGACGCATCGGTGGAGTTTTCCACATGCCGGCCGGAGGCCATGCTCGAGGCGATCTGGCGGATGTCATTGAGGCGCAAGTGGTTGGCCGGGGCGGTGACTATGGCCATGAGCTGTGGCCGCCCCAACTGGGTGGCGCCTATGGTGTCCAGGACCAGACGCTCCGAGGCGCCCGCGAGCGCCTCCCAGTACCGGCTCAGGCCCTCGTAATCGACGAGTTGGTAGTCGGCCCCGAGCTCGTGGCCGAAGAACTCGACCGGCGTGGGCACGGCCGCGGCGTCCTGGGCCGCGACGGTGACGGGGGCGAGGAGGACGAGCGGAAGCAGTCCGCGGAGTAAGCGGGGCGACATGTGATACCGGTGGCTGGTCAACGCTCGGGCGAACCCCGCAACCTACACGCGGTCCCTCGCGTCGCCAGCCGCCGGTGGGTGGGCGTCCGGCGCTAGTCCACGGCTGCCTCCGCGCCCGCCAGCGCATCGCGCAGGTCGTCCATCGTCCCGGGGCGGCCGTGGCCCGGCACAATCGTCGTGACGTTCAGGTCCAACTCACCTAGCACACGGGCGAAGTCCCGCAGGGTGGGAGACGGCGCTCGGTAGTCGCCCACGTCCGGGACGGTGAACAGGTCGCTCGTGAACAGGATGCCCTCCTCGGGAAGGTGGACGATGACCATCTCGTCGACGTGCGGCCCCGGCCCCACCTGGTACAGCTCCATCGTCCTCGAGCCGTCCGTGAGCGTCTTGCGCTTCTCGAAGACCCTCAGGCGCTCCTCCACGTCCACGTCGGCGATCGGGTTGGGCTGCAGCGTGTGCTGCGCCTGGGCGAGCGCGCGCACGTAGTCGGCCATCTGGGGGGCGACGACCGCGGTGGCGCCGTTCGCGATGTAGGCGCGAATGCCATTGGTGTGGTCGGCGTGATAGTGCGTCGGAACCACCCAGCGGACCGGCTTCCCGGGGGCGAGCGAAGCCAGAACGGGCGCGATCGCCGGATAGAGCAGGTCGGAGAGCGCCGCCTCGACGATCGCCAGGTGGTCGTCGAATTCCACGATCAGCATGTTGTAGCTGGCGTTGCCACTGGACCAGATCCTCAGCCACCATACGCCGTCGGCCAGCCGGTGTGGCACCCACCACTGGAGGGGCTGGTGCAGCTCGAGATCGGCGGGAGGGTCGAACGCGGCGCCGTCCAATTCGGCGTCGAAGGAGACCTCCGACACGGTCCACGACTCGAGCACCTCACCGGCTCCGAGGACCTCCACCGTATGGGGTGCCATGAGGCCATCCACCGCGCGATAGTCGCCGTAACGCACCTCGTTCTGAACGTCCCCGCGCACGGGGTCGCTACCCACTCGCTCCGCGGCCGTCGGCAGCCAGGTCGCGGGGTCGAGGACCAGCGTGGTGGCGAACCCGTCCGCGTCCGTGAATCCGATGCGCGGCGGTCCATCGCCCTCTCCGGCCCAGCGCAGCGACGACGCCGAGCCGAGCGCGGCGCGCGCCAGCAGCGCCGGCTGGAGCCGCGCCGGGTAGAAGGCGGGAACGACCTTCAGCAGGCTCACGTCGAGCGCGGACACCGGCTTCAGGCCGTTTCGCGCCAGGTCGTGCGCCCAGCCCTTGTCCGCGTCGAACACCCTGCGGAAGTGCTGGTGCAGGCCGCCCCTGAACCAGGTCTCCCATTCGGTGAAGGTCCGGTCCCCCGCCACATCGTAGACGAAGCGCGCTTCGTGAGGCTGCGCCTCGTACTCGCTGGTGGGCGACGCGCTCTGGCCGCGGCCGAAAATGGTGCCTTCGGTCGCGTAGGCCACCGACGTCAGGCCGCGCAGCCGGGCCTCGCCGCCCAGCGCCTCGACCACGTGGCCGAGCGCCGCCCGGGCGCGCTGGTAGCTGCCGAGCGCGTCCCCGTCGGAATGCTGCGCGGCGTCGGCGCCCGGAGGGCCGCCGCACGCGGCGACGGCTAGAACCAAGGTCCCGAGCAGCGCGATGAGCGCAGAATGCTTCGTCCTCATATGTGCGACTCCCCTGCGGATGTGTGAAATGCCTCCCTCCAACACCCGCCCGCGCGCCTGAGTGCGACAACGGGGCCTCGGCGAGTGGTCGCTGGGCTTCGGCGAACCGCCGCCTGGGGGCGTGGCGCGGCGGCGGCATCGAGGACAGCTTCAATGGGTGAAACGACTTCGCACGATCCTGCTCGTGGCTCTGGCGTGGCTGCCCTTCGCCGCGCTTTGGGCGCTTTTCATCCTGACCTACGTGGAGCGCGCGTCCTTCGCCGACGCCGTGGAGTCCGCCGTGAGCGAGTTCGGCGTCGCGGCGCTGTTGGGGATCGGCGTTTGGTGGTTCTCCGGACGCTACGCGTGGCCCGCGTACATGCGGGTGCGGTTCTACGTAGTGCACCTGGCCGCGGCAGCCGCGTACTCGGCGCTCTGGAACCTGGTAGGGTTCGCGATCGAAGCCCTGAGCATGGACACGTCCTTCTGGGGCGCGATCCAGGCGGCGGACGCCCTCGGCTGGCAGTTCCTCCTGGGGTTCATCCTGTACGGGCTCGTCGCGGGCGTGTCCTACGCGCTCCGGAATAGACGCAGGCTGCGCGAGCAGGAGGCCCTGGCGGCGCGCGCGGAGGCGTTGGCCGTCGAGGCGCGCATGCAGGCGCTGCGCGCGCAACTCAACCCGCATTTCCTGTTCAACTGCCTGCATTCGCTGGCGCACCTCATCCGCCAGGACCCGGCCAGCGCGGAGACGGCCGTGGAGCGGCTCGGCGGGCTCCTGCGTTACTCGCTGGACGACGCGGGCGGCGTGGTGACCCTCGCCGACGAGTGGTCCTTCACGCGCGACTACCTGGAGCTGGAGCGGCTGCGCTTCGGCGCCCGACTACGGGTGGAGAGCGACCTGCAACAGAAGGCGCTCGCCGCGTCCGTGCCGCCGTTCACGCTGCAGCCGCTGGTGGAGAACGCCGTGCGCCACGCGATCGACCCGCGCCCCGAGGGAGGCGTGGTGCGCATCACCGCCGGCGTGACCGCTGGACAGCTCAACCTGCGCGTCGGCGATGACGGTCCGGGCGCGGACCCGGGCGCGGTGGAGGCCGCTCCCGGCATCGGCCTGCGCGCGCTGCGTCAGCGCCTGCGCGCGAGATACGGGGGCGCCGCGCGCGTGGCGGTGCTCACCGCGCCGGGCGAAGGCTGCGAGGTGGTGGTGCGGGTGCCACTCGAGGACGGGGATCCGTGAGCGCCCCCGAGACGCCGCTGCGCGCGCGGGTGCTGATCGCGGAAGACGAGCCGCTGGCTCGGTCGCGGCTACGGACCCTGTTGGAGGACGTGGACTGGGTCACCGAGGTCGACGAGGCCGCGGACGGGCCAGCCGCGGTCCGCGCGATCGACGACCTGCGACCCGATCTGGTGTTCCTGGACGTGCGCATGCCCGGCGCCACCGGCCTGGAGGTGCTCGACAGGATCAGTCACGACCCGCACGTGGTGTTCACCACCGCCTACGACCGCTACGCGGTGACCGCGTTCGAGCTGCAAGCGCTCGACTACCTCCTCAAACCGTTCGGGGCCGAACGGTTCGGCTCCGCGATGGAGCGCGCGCGCAGCGCCCTCCTGCGCGAGCGCTCCGAGCGGGCCGCGGGCTCCGGCGCGGCGGACGAGTCCGGGGCGGGCGGAGCAGAGCGTTCGCGCGCCGCCCTCGGCGCCGAACCGCTGCGCCGCCTGTTCGTGCGCGAGCGCGGCCGCATCACCCCTCTGGCGGTCGATCGGATCGAGCGTCTGGAGGCGCGCGGCGACTACGTGCTCATCCACGCCGAGGGCGCCCGCCACCTGGTGCACGTGCGGCTGCGCGACCTGCTGGCCCGGCTCGACGCCGACCGGTTCGTGCGCGTGCACCGGTCCCACGTGGTCAACCTGGACCACGTTGAGGCGTTCGTTCCGTGGGACGGATCGCGGCTCCAGGTGCACCTGAGCAGCGGCGAGCGGGTCATGGCCAGTCGCAACCGTTCCCGCGAGTTGCGCGACCGATCGATCTGACGTCACATACGGACCCCGCCGGCGGCGCTGGACGGCCGGCGCCGCCAACCGCGTATTGTGATTCGATGACCAACCGCAGACCGACCATCGATCGCCGCGACTTCCTCTCGATCGCATCCGCCTCCGTCGGCGCGCTGTCGCTGGGCGCGTCACCCGCCGCCGCGAGCGCCGGCCGGCCCGTCCGCGCGGCGCGCATCGTGGGCGGGGCCTACGCGCTGGTTCTCGGCTCCGCCCAGGACGGCGGCATGCCGCAGGCGGGCTGCTACTCGGCCGCGTGCGAGAAGGCCCGCGACGCCGACCGGCCGCGCCTCGTGGCTTCGCTGGGCGTCGTGACCCGGCCGGGCGGAGCGGGCGTGTCCCCCAACTTCTACCTGGTCGACGCGAGCCCCGATCTGCCACGGCAGATGGACCTGTTGGCGGATCGGGAGCCCGCCTTCCGGGCGCGTGGCGGCGAGCGCCGGCCCTTCGACGGCGTCTTCCTGACCCACGCGCACATGGGACACTACCTGGGCCTGGCCCACCTCGGACGCGAGGCGCTCGCAACCGCCCGGACGCCGGTACACTGCACCCAGCGCATGGCCGACTTCCTGGCGGCCAACGCCCCCTGGAGCCTGCTCGTCGACGAAGGTCGGTTGGATCTGCAGCCGCTCGAGCCCGGACGCGTGCGCCGCGTCGACGACTCGCTGTCCGCCCGGTGCATCCTGGTTCCCCATCGGGAAGAATTCAGCGACACCGTGGCGTGGATCTTCGAGGGCCCCCGGGGCTCGCTGCTCTACCTGCCCGACATCGATCGCTGGAGCCGCTGGGACCGGGACATCGCTCAGGTGGTGGCGGAGGTGGACACCGCCATGCTGGACGGCACGTTCTACTCGGCCGACGAGGTCCCGGGTCGCAGCATCGAAGACATTCCTCACCCCCTGATCACGGATTCCATCGAGAGGCTGAGGGTCCCCGCACGGCATACTCGCGTGATCTTCACGCACCTCAACAACTCGAACCCCGCGCTCGACTCCGCGAGTCCCGAGGCCGCGGCCGTTCGGCAGGCGGGCTTCGAGATCGCCCGCGAAGGGACTGAACTGGAGTTGTGACACGCGGGTTGGCCGCCGTGCTGAACACCCCGCACAACCATTCACCCGCCTCGGATCACCTAGTGATCGAATGAGGCACACGTCGATGGACCTCAGCGATCGCGAGCTGGCGGACCGAGTCCTGACACACGGGGACGAGGTCGCGTTCCGCGCACTCTACCGGCGCCACACGCCGCGGGCGTACGCCATGGCGCTGCGGGCGGCCGACGGCGCCACCGACGTGGCGGACGACGTGATGCAAGACGCGTGGCTGCGCGCCGTGCGGTCGCTGGACCGCTTCGAATGGCGCGCGGCGTTCGGCTCCTGGCTGACCGCGATAGTGCTCAACTGCGCCCGCGAACGTCGGCGCTCCGGGGCGCGCCGTCAGGAGCGTGAAGCAGTTGGCGGCGGATTCGAGGCCGCGCTGGCGGAAGGAGCGCGGGCTACCGCCTCGGACGGGCCGGTGACCCACGCCCGGGTCGATCTGGAGCGCGCGCTGGCAGAGCTGCCTGCGGGCTATCGGACGGTGCTCCTTCTGCACGACGTGGAGGGCTACACCCACGCGGAAATCGGGGAGAGGCTCGGCATTTCGCCGGGCACCTCCAAGAGTCAGCTCCACCAAGCGCGCCGCGCGATGCGGCGGCTGCTCTCGGTAGGGGCCGAGGAGAGAGAAGATGTCGCGAGACACTGAGTCGGGACCGGAGCAGGTCCTGCCGGCGGCGACCCCGCCGCCCGAGCTGGAGGAGCGCGTGGTCGAGGCGCTGTACACGGAGGGGCTGCTGGGCGAGGTAGCGCCCGGCCGGACCGGCCGCGGAGCCGCCGTCGCGCCGCTCGAAGCGACGGGTTGGCGGTGGCGATCGCGCGGCCTGGTGCCGCTGGCGGCGGCCGCCTCCATCGCGCTCTTCGTCGCCGGGTTCGCGGCCGGCCAGTTCACCGGGTCGCGCTCCACCGCCGACGCGATCATCGCCTTTCGCGAGGCGGACTCGGAGGCGACCGCGGAGTTGGTCCAGCGGGCGGGCTCGGCCTACGTGCAGGCGCTGGCCGCGCTCGCCGACCGGACGCAGACGGGCGTCGGTGATCCGGTGCTGGACCAGGGCGAGGCCGCGGGACTCGCGGCGTTGACGGCTGCCGCCGTGGAGCTGACCCGACTCGCGCCGGAAAACGAGAGGGCGCACCAGGTCCTGTCGCTACTAACGGCGAGTCCGGTGGGCCCTAGCGGGGGGGGCGACCCCGCGACGCAGACGGTTTGGTTTTGATCATATGAACGCCGATGGCCGGCGCGGGGCCGGCGAGGAGCAGATATGAACTCGATTCGGACGGCGGCGTTGACCGTCATGACATTCTCGATCGCGCTCGGAAGCGACCTCGCGGGCCAGGATGCGCCGCGTGGCAGGGCAGGCGATTGCGTCCAGGTGCCGTCACTCGGTATCGCTTCGTGGCACATTCGCTCGGGAAACATCCGCACCGACGCCGACGGACGGGTCTGGTATGAGTTCCGGACCGAGCCCGCGGTCGGCAGGGTGCGCCTTCAGGGGCCGGCCGCCGGGCGACTGGCCAGGGGCGACGTGCTGGTGTCGATCGACGGCAGCCTGATCACGACGTCGGCTGCGTGGCGCCGCCTCGAGTCGGTGAAGGCCGGCGAATGGGTCGAGCTTCGAGTGCGTCGGGACGGCGAAGAGCGCGACATACGAATCCGCGCTGACGAGGAGTGCCTGCGGACGCCTCCCGCTCCGCCGGCGCCGCCCCGGGCGAGGTCCGGACGGGCGCCCAGCGCTCCGCCCCTTCCGCCCGTGCCAAGGCTGCCCAACGTGGGCGTCGCGGCGATCGCCCCGGTGCCGCCGGCGCTCGGACAGGATCGTGGCTTTCTGGGCGTCAGCTTTCGCTGCGGCGGGTGCGCGATGCGCATGGTGGAGCCGCCCGGCGATGGCGACGATGCACCTCCCCGCCTGACCTGGGAGTTCTCCGAGCCGCCTGTCCTCAGCATGGTTTCAAGGGACGGCCCGGCCTGGTTGGCGGGACTGCGCGTGGAGGACCGGATCCTCGCCGTGGACGGTGCGAGGATCACCGCCCCGGAGGGGTGGGAGCGCTTTTCGAACATCGAGCCCGGGAAGGCGATCGACATAACGTTCGAACGCGACGGCCGGAGTCGCACCGTATCGGTCACCCCCACCGACTCGCCCCCGGCTCCCCTCGAGAGCTACTCCGCCGCCCGCCTCGCCCCAACGCCTCGGCCGAGTCCGGAAGCACTGCGCGCGGCGCATCGTGCGTACTCGCGCGCCGCGGACGCCTACGTTCGGGCACAGGAAAGCGCTGCCCAACTGGCCGCGCGCGCCAGCTATGCCCAGGCGGCCGAGGCCTACTACAGCGCGCTCGGGAGCGCGTCCGGGATCGCGACGGCCACCTCCGACTCCCCGCTGCGCTACACGGGCGTGATCGGCGATGTGGGAGTGGAGGTACGCGGCGCGCCCGCGAACACATCCTACGACGCGGAAACAGGCGAACTGATCATCCTGTCCGCGGGTAGCTGGATTCGCCTGAAGCTTACGGAGAAGGGAAGCTAGTGTGCCGGCGCGGAAGTCCCGTGTGCACTGAGGCGCAGCGCGGGCCGAATGCCTACGGGACTTCTGCAACGGTACACTAGAGCGAGCCGGCGCTCGCTCCTTGCCACGTACCGGCGGCGCGCGTCTATTCGACGCCTCATGGACACGCGCCGCCCGACCAACCCCGCCGCCGAGGAGATCCTGGGCGGCTACTTCCCGGTCCTGGACCACGGATTCGTGTCCCTCGTCGACTACATGGGCGGGGACGACAGCGTCGAGCAGGCCGCGCGGGTCAGCTACGGGTACGGCACCCGCGCGCGCAGCCAGACGCGGGGGCTGGTCCGCTACCTGCGGCGGCACCTGCATACCACGCCCAGCGAGATGGTGGAGTTCAAGTTCCACTGCTCCATGCCGATGTTCGTGGCGCGCCAATGGGTGCGGCACCGGACCGCCTGCCTCGCCGGAGACACCGAGGTCTGGTTCGATCTTCCGGGTGGCATCGGTAGGCGGGGCCATCAGCTCTACAAGCTGACGCTCGAGGAGCTGTGGGCGAAGTTCCAGCCGACGAGGAACCGAACGCGGCCCGACAAACAGCGGGATCCGTACTTCAAGCGTAGCCGGGTGCGGGGTATGCGGGCCCGGAATCTGAACGAGTCCAGCGGCAAGCTCGGTCACACCAGGGTTGCGGACGTCTTCCGAAACGGCTCTAAGCCGGTGTTCCGCATGCTCCTCGAGGACGGCAAAGCGATCGAGGCTACGGCCGACCATCGCTTCATGTTCGCCGATGGCTGGAAGACCCTTCGCGAAGCCACCGGCCTGCACGAGCATGGCGGCAAGGCGGTGTGGACGGACGGGGAGCACCTGGTTCACGTCAACGGCACGCAGACGTTGGTGCCGGCGTTGTACCGGGACCCGGAGTGGCTACGTCGTGAGTACGTCGAGCGCGAACGCTCAATCGCCAGTCTCGCGGAGCAGTGCTCGTGCTCCTATCACACAATCCGGAAGTGGATTGCGCGGCACGCGCTGCAGCAGCCCGGTCGCGGCGGCGGCAACTTCTGGCGGGGCGGCACAGCGGATGGCCGGCAGTCGATAGGCCGGTGGACCACTCAGCGCGCCGCATCCGTGCACCGGCGTCACGGATGGACGTGCCAGCTCTGTGGCCAGCACCATCCGGAACTGCACTGCCACCACGTCGTTCCGGTTTGGGCCGATGTCGATCTGGCGCGCGACGAGTCGAATCTCACGACCCTCTGCGGCCCGTGTCACCGCGACATCGCCGGCCGGGAGTTGGATCACGTGAAGGCGCTCGGCGGTCCTCCGGTGAAGGCGGAATATCAGCCGCGCCCACGGATCGCCTGGAATCGCCTGACGGTGCCCCGCGTGGTCCGGATCCGTTCATTCGAATTCGTGGGAGTGAAGGAGACGTTCGACCTGGAGGTGACCGGCCCCCACCACAACTTCGTCGCGAACGGGATCGTCACCCACAACAGCATCAACGAGTATAGCGCCCGCTATTCGCTGCTCCCGCTGCTGTTCTACACTCCCGAACCGGAGCACTTCTCGCTACAGAGCCCCGACAACAAGCAGGGCCGGCAGGAAGGCGCCGCGTCGGCCGAGCTTCGACAGGAGGCGATCCAACGCTGGGAGGAGATCCGGCGCCAGGCGAGCGACACCTACGGCTGGCTGGTGGAGAACGACGTGGCGCGGGAGATCGCCCGCATCGACCTGCCCGTGTCGACCTATACCCAGTGGTACTGGAAGATCAACCTGCACAACCTGCTGCACTTCCTGACGTTGAGGGTGGATCCGCACGCGCAATACGAGATCCGGGCTTTCGCCGGCGTGATTGCGGGGATGGTCAAGCGCGTGGCGCCCCTGAGCTACGAGGCCTGGGTCGACTACGGGCTGGCGTCCGCGCCGCTCAGTCGGATGGAGCGCGCCGCGATAGCGCGGCTCGTCGAGGCGGACGAGGACACCGGCTTGCGCGCGGTGTCCGGCGCCGCGCTCTCCGTGGACGAACTCAAGGAGTTGGGGCTGTCGGCGCGCGAGCGCCGCGAGCTGCTCGCCAAGCTCGTCGAGCCCGCCCGCCCCGACTTCGAACTGGACATGTCCTCCATGCGGGACGCCGCCTCGGTGGAGGAGGAGATGAGCCGCGCGGTGCCCTCCGTGGATCGCCCCTCCTGACGTGATCGCCGTCGTCGGCGGCGGCCTCAGTGGGCTCGCCCTGTCACGAGAGCTGGACCTCCGCGGCCTGGACCACGTCGTCCTCGAGGCCGGCGACCGGGCCGGCGGGATCGTGCGCAGCGGACGCGTTCGAGACCGTGTCCTGGAATGGGGGCCGCAGCGCACCCGGCTGACCCAGCCGCTGCGCGAGCTGGTGGCCGAGCTCGGCATCGAGAATCAGTTGATCCCCGCGCCCGACGACCTGTCCGTGTTCGTTTACGCCAGAGGACGCCTCCGGCGGGTCCCCACCACGGCGCGGGAGGTGCTGCGCTCAGACCTGCTGGGCTGGCGCACGCGGATGCGCATGGCGCTCGAGCCGCTCACCGGCGGCCTGCGCCCCGACGAGACGGCGGGCGCCTTCCTGATCCGCAAGTTCGGGCGCGAGGCGTACGACGACATGCTCGGCCCGCTCTACGGCGGGCTGTACGCGTCGCGGCCCACCGACATGCCCGCCCGCTTCGCGCTCGCCCGGACGCTGAGCGAGTTCGGCGTCGGCCGCAGCGTGGTGCTGTGGCTGCTTCGTCGGAGCGGCGAGGTGCCCGCGGCCTGCTCGTTCCGCGACGGCATGCAGACCCTCACCGACGCCCTCGCCCGCAGCGCCGGGAGCCGGCTCGCGCTGCGCGAAGCCGCTGGGACGATCACGCGCGAAGGCGCCGAGCTGGTCGTCGGGACCGCGGGCGGGCCGGTCCGCTGCCGGGCGGTCGTCCTCACGTTGCCCGCGGACGTCGCGGGCGGCCTCGTCGCCAGGCTCGACCCCGAGGTCGCCTCCCGCCTGGGCAGACTCCGGTACAATCCCCTGGCCGTCGTCCATCTGCTCGCCGCGCACGGGGCCGACGCCGACGCGGCCGGCTCCGGCCCGCGGGGGCTCGGCTACCAGGTCTCCTTCAGGGAGCCGCTTGCGACCCGCGGCGTCACCTGGAACGACGCCCTGTTCCCGGGCGCCGATCGCGCCGGGGTGTACACGGCGTACCTGGGCGGCGCGGCTGCGCCGGACGTGGTGGGGCTGCCCGACGACCGGCTGGGGGCGTTGGCCAGCGAGGAATTCGAGCGCGTGACGGGCCTCGCCGCGGAACCGATCTCGGTGGCGCGCACGCGCATGCCCGCCTGGGACCACTCCTGGAACGCGCTGGATGGACTGCGGTGGCCCGAGGGGGTGCACGCGTGCGCGAACTGGGAGTCGCGTCCTGGCGTGCCCGGGCGCCTGGCCCAGGCGCGCGCCGTCGCCGCGAGCCTCGCCGAGACGTTGAAGCCGGGAAGCGGCGCTTCCTAGAGCTCCGGAAGCGGCAGGCTCTCGGCGCGCTCCAGGGACGCGTTCATGCAGCAGGTGTTCGAATCCGGCCTACACCGGCACTGCTGAAGAGGTAGCCCCGCCACTTCCTCGCCCGCGGCGGCGCCGCCGTGCAGGGCGCCCTCGACCAGATCCGCCAGCAGGCCAATGAACGCCGGGTCGGCGTGCGGAACGGGCACCCGGTGAAACGACAGGCCACGGCCCTCGGCCACCTCACGCAGCTCGTGGTCGAGCTCGGCGAGGGTCTCCGACTGCTCGTGCATGAAGCTCACGGGCACGACCACGACCGCGCTCGCGTCCACCTCTTCGATCACCCTGTCGATGTCCGGTTGGGTCCATTCCACGGGACGATTCGAGTGATTCTGAAATCCGAGTTCATATTCTGATACGTGGAGCGAGCTCGCGAGCTGTCGGCAGTGGTCGTGCACGTATACGTCGTAACGACTGCCCTCGCGCAGGTACTTCATGGGCGTGCCGTGGGCGGAGAAAACGAGGCGCGTGCCGGGGTCGGCCAGGCTCAGGCCGTCGCGCTCCAGCACTCCACGGACCGCGCGCGCCCGCAGGTCCGCGTACGCCGGGTGGCGGTGCCAGCCCGAGATGTGAGCGAGCCGCACGTCCCAGCCGGCCGCGTTCACCGCGCCGTCCAGCTCGTCGAGCGCCGCGACGCTGGTGGACGGACCGCACAGGGGGTAGACGGGCAGGCCGACGACGACGTCGACGCCGGCGGCGCGCGCGGCCGATACGGCATCCGCTATGCTCGGGTCGGTGAACTGGTAGCCGAGGTAGGTGGCGGCGTCGTGCCCCCTGCGGCGGAGCTCCTCACCCAGCAGAACGGACTGCTCCCGCGCCTGCGCGTGCAGGGGAGATCCGCCTATCGCCTCGTACTCCTCGATGAGGCCGGGCGCCCGGGCCTCCGCGAGCCGCCTGGCGCGAGCCTCGATCTGCTCGGGCGTGGTGTCGCCGGCGTCGAGGGAGCCGTTCATGCGGAAAATGCGCTCGAGGAACGGCACCACGGCCTCCATCGTGGGCGACTCGGGCTCCCCGAAGTTCAGCACCATTACGGCGACCTTCATGACTCTCCTCCGATGGCCGCTGGCCCCGACGCGACCCGCCCGGCCGGAACCTGGGACGCGGCGGTGCTCTCGTGCACGAAGTCTACCACCGCGCGCACTACCTCCGGGTCCGCGTCCGGGGTAAGCCCGTGACCCACGTTGAAGATGTGTCCCGGCCGCCCGCCCGCGCGGCGCAGCACGTCCGCGGCGGCGGCGAGCGCCGCGTCGCGCCCCGCGGCCAGCGTCGCGGGGTCCAGGTTGCCCTGGATGGCGCGGTCGTGGCCCACCGTGCTCCAGGCCTCATCCAGCGGCACGCGCCAGTCTACCCCCAGCCCGTCGCCGCCCGCAGCCGCCACGAGCGGCAGCAGCGCCGGGTTTCCCGTGGTGAAATTGATGGAGGGCACGCCCGCGGCCGCGAGCCGTTCCAGGATGCGCCGCGTGTAGGGCTGCGCGAAGCGCTCGTAGTCTCCGGGCGATAGGGCTCCCGCCCACGAATCGAAGACCTGCACGGCGCCGGCCCCAGCCTCAGCCTGGGCGACCGCGAAATCGCCCAGGTGGTCCGCCCAGAAGCCGGCCAAGCGGGCCCAGGCGTCCGGCCAGCGCCACATGAACGCCTTGGTCTCGTCCACGTTGCGCGCCTTGGCGCCCTTGATGAGGTAGGTGCACAGCGTGAACGGCGCCGACACGAAGCCGAGCACCGGGACGCTCTCCCGGCTCACGAGCAGCCGGATCTGGTCCATGATGTAGTCCATCGTCGCGCGCGGGTCGTGCGCGCGCAGGCGGCCCACGTCGTCCGGGCCCTCGATCGGCCGATCCACGACCGGCCCCAGCCCGGGGTGGATCTCAACGTCCAGGCCCGCCCCGAAGAACGGCGTGGAGATGTCGTTGTAGAGCACCAGCGCGTCCACCGGGAAGTACTCGAGCGGCAGCCGGGTGATCTCGGCGGCGGCTTCGGGATCGCGCAGGATCTCGAACATGCCGACGTCCCCGCGCAGCTCTCGGTAGCGCGGCAACGACCGGCCCGCCTGCCGCATGAACCACACCGGGGTGGCGTCGACGGGTTCGCGGCGCAGCGCGCGAACAATGCGATCGTTCATGAGACGCGCAGCATCGCGGCGCCGGAAGACCTCGTCAAGGATGCGGCCCGCTTTCGGCGAGTGACTGGCGCGACCCGCGTTCGTTCGTCCCGCTCAGCGGCGGTTTCATCCCAGGCGGGCCAGGATCCGGCCCCAGCACGGCCAACCTCCCCCGACACTTCGCGTCTTAGTGCGCGAGCGCTCCATCTCCGGCGCGCCGGCTACTTCCGTCACCGAACGACACAGAGGACCCATGATCTCGAATAGCTCGAGGCTGGCGCTGGCCGCCGCGGCCGTCGTCGCCCTGCCGCTCGCGGCGCAGTCCGCACCCACCTACCAGAGCGACGAAGCGCGCGCCGTCGTCGAGCGCATGGTGGAGGCGCACGGCGGCATGGCCGCGTGGGACCGCGTGGAGACGGTCGATTTCATGTTCTTCACGAAGCTCGTGGGCAACGCCAACTCGGCGTTTCTGTCGAGGGAGACCACCGACGTCCGCACCGGGCGCGCGTACCTGGACTGGCCCGTGCTCGGCTCGCGCGTGGGTTGGGACGGCCAGGAGGTGTGGAGCGTGGGGTGGCCGCTCCCGCTGCCGCCCGGGTTCTTCACGCGGCTGACCTACAGCTTCATCACGATGCCGTTCCAGACGCAGGTGGAGCCGTTCGTGATCGAGGCCCCCGAGTCGCACCGGCTGCCCAACGACGACACGGACTACGTAACGGTGCGGATGACCAAGGGCGCCCGGTCGGCGGTGATGCCGGGCGATTTCTACCGGCTCTACATCGACCCCGAGTCGCACCTGCTGCGGGCGATAGAGTTCAACATCACGCACCCCGCCATGATGCAGGTGCCCGGCCAGCCGCTGGGACCGAACGCCCACGTCTTCACCGAGTACGCGCGCGTGGACGATCTGGTGATCCCCACCTACTACGAGACCTACAGGCTGTTCGCGAACGAGACCCGAGCCACGGCCATTCACGCCGTGTTCGACCTGGACACCAACCGTGGCTTCGACGCGGAACGCGCGCGGCGGCCGGCGGAAGGCAACACGGACACCGCCACCATGGACTTCTGGGCGGTTTCGGCGCCCTGACCGGCGGCCTGTCGGTGGAAGCACGGCTCTAGCCGGGGCGATCGGCCAGACGATAGACGAACCGGAGGCCCGACCAGATGTCGTCCACCGCGCACACCTTGTTATCCACCAGGCCAGAGGCGAGGCCGGCCTCCCGGACGACCCCGTCCGCGAGGTCGGTGGGCACGCCCGACGACTTCTTCGGCCAGCAGATCCACAGCCCGCCGTTGGGCGCGAGCTTCGCCTTCGCGGCACCGATCCGCCGCGCCAGCCGGGACCGGCGATCGGCGAACAGCACCATCACGTCGTAGGGTCCGGCGGCCGCGCGCCGCGTGGTCCGCACCCTCTCGGGCAGGTTGCCGAGCGCCGCGGAGAAGCCTTCGGGCGCGCCCAGCAGCGCGACCCTGTGCCCTGGCTTGATGCCCAGCTTGCGCGGCAGCGGTGTGCCCGAGTAGCCCGCCATGTCGCTTGCTCCCTCCTCAGGCCCCGAACAGACCCAGTTGGCCCGCCGGATCCGGCACGCGGAACGCGGCCGCAGACAGGTCGGGCATTCCCGGGAGGCCCGCCTTGCGCACCGCGGCGTCGAAGAGCGCGCCGATCTGTTGGGCGTACTGTCCCGTGCCACGCTGCCGGCGGCCGAATTTCGGGTCGTTCAGGACTCCGTCGCGCACCTCGCGAATGCGGTTCAGCACGCGAGCCTTCCTGTCCGGGAGGTGGGCCTCGAGCCAATCCTCGAACAGCTCCTTCACTCCGTGCGGCAGGCGCAGCATTATCCAGCCGGCCGAGCGCGCTCCCGCGTCGGCCGCCGCATCCACTATCGCCGGCACCTCGTGGTCGGTCAGCCCCGGAATCACGGGGGCCACCATGACGCCGACGGGGACGCCGGCGGCGGCCAGCCGACGGATCGCCTCCAGGCGCCTCTCGGGGCTGGACGTGCGCGGCTCCATGGCGCGCTGCAGGGAGCGGTCCAGCGTCGTCACCGACAGGTAGACGCCCGCGGCTCCATGCACCGCGAGCCCGGCGAGCACGTCCGCGTCCCTGGTGACCAGGTGGTTCTTGGTGATGACCCCGACGGGATTGCGAAAATCCCTCAGCACCTCGAGGCACCCGCGCGTGATGCGCAGCTTTCGCTCGGCCGGCTGGTAAGGATCGGTGACGCCGCTCATCGCGACCAGCCGCGGCCGCCAGCGCGGAGACGACAGCGTCTTCCTCAGCAACGCCGGCGCGTCCCGCTTGACCAGGATCTTCGTTTCGAAGTCGAGGCCCGCCGAATAGCCCAGATACTCATGCGTCGGGCGAGCGTAGCAGTTGTGGCTCACCACTCCGTCGGCGATGAAATCGCCGGTGGTGGTGGTCACGTCGAACAGCTCGCGGCGGCCGAGCGGTTCGATCGATACGACCCCGAGGGGCGCCGAGCTCTTCAGCGCCTTCCCGGCGATCACCTGCTTGCGGCGGATCGCCGGTCCGGTGGCGTGGAAGAAGGCCAGGGCGCTCTTCAGTCCGCCGCGCACGCGGACCACGCGCAGCGGGCCGCGGGCCTGCCGGCCCTGCTCCCGCCGAACGTCCTCCACGACGTACGGAAGTCCGAGCCGGGAAAGGCCCCGCCGGGTCGCGTCGATTATCCGCGGGTCGGTGTTCGAAAAGCGAAGTATCCCACCCGAGTAGCTTCCTTCGGCATCGAAGATGCCCGCCAGGAATCCCGTTGACCAAGCTGGAGTCGGTTCCGCAGGCCACTCGATAAGGCGTCGAATGCGATCGACGAGGTCGCGGGAGCTGGTCCGTATGGCGTCGATCCGGCGCCTGGCCTCGGTCGCCGCGGAGAGGCCGAAATGAATGGTCGCGACTCCGAACTCTCGCAGAAACGATGCAGCCCTATCCAGGGCCTCATCGTCGGCGAGCGCCAGCCTGAACTGGTGCTGGTCGCCGTGCGCGCGGCCCTCGCGTTCGTAGTGGTAGCTCGCGAGGCGGCCGTCACCGCGAATCAGGCCCGCCAGGTAGCCGAGTCTATAGTCCTCGCCGCCGCCCGGTCGGTTGGAGAATCGACCTGTGCCGAGGAGCTTGTCGTTCGCTGTCAGATGCGGACGTCTTCCCGCACCCTGTGACCTGCCCGTAACGAATTTCCAACCCCTCAGGGTGAGAAACCGGTGGTCGGCTCCGGCGATCAGCTCCGTGCCATCGGCCAGGGTAACGCGGTGGGCCGCCTTGGTCGTCCTCCAGTGATCCGTCACGGAGGCCTCCACATACCGCCGGTACCAGCCGTCCCTGTTCGTCCCGATGATCGCGTCCCCGGGCTCGATCGCCGCCATGGGCTTGGTCGCGCCGTCTGCCATCAGGACCGGCGTGTCCCCGTCCACGCAGTAGACGCACCCATGCTCGCACCCCCTGTAGGGGTTCACGCTGGCGTCGAAACCTACGTCGGGGCTGTTGTTGGTCGAGACTATGCTTCGGGACGGGTCGTCGATCAGCTCGGTGGCCGGGCCGGGGCCGTCCGGGTCGATCGATTCCGGGTCTACCTCGAAGGCGTAGCGCTCGAAACGCCCGGCCGGGCTGACGTTGGTGCCGCGGCCCTTGATGACGGGCAGGTCGCGGCCTCGCTGGTGCCCGCCGCCCGAGCCGGCGCCTGCCGCCACCTTACGCCTCGCGGACGGGAGGCGCCGCGAGCAGCCAGGCGAGCACCGCGGCGCGCTCCGGAAGCGAGCTCGCCAGGACGTGCTCGTGCCGCGCGTGAGCGCCATCGCCCACCGGCCCGAGCCCGTCGATGGTGGGCGCCAGCGGGCTCGTCAGGTTGCCGTCCGAGCCGCCGCCCACGATGTCCGCCTGCTCCAGCGGCACGCCCACGTCGGCGGCGCGCCGCCGCAGGAGCTCCCACAGGCCGATGTTGGCGGGGGTCCGCTCCAGCGGCGCCCGGTCCAACCCGCCGGTGACGTGCAGGGTCGTCCCCGGAATCCCGGTCTCGAGGGCGCGCAGTTCCTCCTCCACCGCGCGGCCGTCGGCCAGCCGCGCGAAGCGCACGTCCAGCGCTGCGCTGCAGCGGGGGGCGACTACGTTGGTTCTCTCCCCGCCCTCTATCAGCCCGACGTTGAGCGTGACGCCTTCGCGCCCGTCGGCCAGCGCCCTGATGCAGGGGATGAGGTTCGCCATCTCGTGGATCGCGCTCGCCCCCGCCTCGGGATCGAGTCCCGCGTGAGACGCCCTCCCCTCCACCACGAGCCGGAAGTCGGCGACCCCTTTGCGTGCCGTCTTGATCAGGCCCCGAGGGCCCGACGCGGGCTCCAACACCAGCACGCGGTCGGCCGCGCGCGCCAGCCGCCGGATCCAGCGCTCCGATTCGTTGCTGCCCACCTCCTCGTCGCTCGTGATCATGAGCGCGGGCTCCACCTCGACCGGGACGCCCAGCTCCGCCAGAGCCCGCAGCGCGTAGACGCCGATCGCTATGCCGGCCTTCATGTCGAAGGTGCCGGGGCCGCGCACCACGTCGCCCTCCACCGTGACCGGCATGTCCACCAGCGTGCCGTGGGCCCACACGGTGTCGCAGTGGCCCAGGAGGAGCTGGTAGGGGGCGCAGTGGGTACGCTCCAGGCGGGTCGCCAGCAGGACCCCGCCGGACGACTTGCCCGCGCGTCGCCGGGAGCGCATTCGGGCGAGCGCCAGGGCGTCCGCGATGGCGTCCATGACCGCCCGCTGCGAGCCCGGATCGGTGGAAGGCGATTCCAGCTCGGCCAGTCGCACGACCAGCGCCACCAGCTCTTCCCGGCGCGCTTCGAGCCAGCGCCTGATCTCTGCCGGCCCGCTCATGCTTCGTGCTCCGGCGGGTCCGCGCTCCGCACGCGGCCTCTGCCACGCGCCGCTCCGCCCTTGGCGAGCAGCGCCACCCAGCCGACCACGGCGATCACCGCGAAGCTGAACCACTGCAGCGCGTAGCCCAGGTGCGGTCCTTCGTCGGGCTCCGGTACTCGGGCGGGCGCGGGGTAGGGGTCCGGGCCGGTGCGTTCTTCGGCGACGAGGTACACGGGGGCGATGGCGTAGGGGACTTGCTCCTCGATCCCGCCGAGCGAGAGCGCGAACCAGGTGGGCATGGCGCGCAGCGAGTCCGCGTGAGATTTCAGCGAACCCTGCCCGCCCTCCGTTGGGAGCGCCCGCAGGCGGCCGACAACGCTCGCCGCGCCCGTGGCGCGCAGCGGCTCCAGCGCGACGGTGGCCGCATCCGGCGCGGGTACGAATCCGCGGTTCACCAGCACCGCGCGGCCGTCTTCGGTCCGAAGCGGGGTGAGCACGTGCACCCCCGGCACCCCGCCTCTGCTGCGGGCGGCGTAAGCCATGGAGCGATCGTGATCCCAGACGCCGAGCAGTCGCGCGGCGCGGAAATCGAGGCCGGCCGTGTCGGTCGGAGCGCCGGACAGCTCGATCGGCTCCATGGCCACGCGCTGCTCGATGAGCTCGTTGGCCTGGCGGCGCTGCTGGAGCCGGTCCAACTGCCAGAGCCCCAGGCGCACGCAACCCGCGGCGACCAACAGCACCACGACGGTGCCGAGCAGTCCCGAGCGGGTCAAATTGGTGGTGGGCGAGGTAGGCATCGGCGACCCGAATAATCGCCGAAAGTCGGAGGTCGCGCAATCCTGGACAATATCCGCCGAGGGGGCGCGGGCACCCCCTCGGCGAGGTACCCGCGGACCGCCCTCAGCCGGCTTCTACAACCCCATCCAGTAGGTCGCCTTGATCACGAGCACGTTGGTTCCCTCGGCGGCGAACAGGGAGTCGAAGTCGCGGCGGAAGTCGAAGTCGCCTTGTGGCCCGACGTCGCTGCGCAGGTGCTGCCACACCACGAACAGCTCGGAGCCCGGCCGGTACTCCCAGCGCAGCACGGCGTTGGCCCGGACCGAGCGGAAGTTGAAGGTCCGCTCGGAGAACTGGAAGGACTCCGCGGGGCCGTCGCCGTCGGGATCGACGGTGAGCGTCTGGCCGTCGCGCTCAAAGGTGCCGCGGTCCTGGCCGTACACGTCGAAGTCGAACGTCTCCGGCTCGCGGAACTCCTTGTAGTTGGTGAACTCGTTACGGCTGATCAGCGGCTGCACGAAGAGCTGCAAGGTGAGATCGGGAGCGAAGGTCCAATCCACCCGCGTGTCCAGGCCCAGGGACGTATCGTTCACGTCTGCGAAGACGTAGCGGGTACCGAACGTAGAGGTCGCCAGCGGATCCACCTGTCGGGTCACGAACTGGTCGACGTCGCGCTCGAAGGAGAGGAACGGGTCGAAGCGGATCTGCACGTTCGGCCCGGGCCGGGCGAGCACGCCGCCGAAGGCCACCTTGTCGAACTCTCCCGCCTCGTCCTCCCGGTAGAAGAATCCCGCGTCGAAAGAAATCGTCTTGCGGCGGTCGGTCTCGAGCTCCAGCTCGACCCTCCACGCCGGGACTACTTCCATCAGCGGGCCGCCGCGCGTGAGGAACTGGCTGAAGCTCGCGCCGTTGTAGCCCCCGTCCAGCTCGATTTCCCAGAAGTTGTGTAGCGTGCCCTCGATGAACGCGCCGGCGCCGTTGAAGCGCTTCTCGTTGTCGGTGGTCCAGGCGAAGCTGTGGAACGCCCCCACGTCCCACTCCCGGAACCAGGCGCCGGGATCGGTCTCCTGATAGAAGACGAGCGTGGAGAACGAGCGCTGGTCGGTCTGGCTCATGAAGCCCAGGTCGTTCAGTTCCAGACCCGGGCTCGCCTCGCGATAGGTGGCCGACGCCTGGAAGTCACCGCTCGTCTTGGCGGCCGATATCTCGCCGACCCAGCCGCCGAGAGAGGTGCGCGTTGAATCCACCTCTATGTGGTCGGCATCGGGCCGCTGAAAGTAGCGGGCGCTGGAGGTCTGCGTGCGCAGCAGCACCTCCTCCGAGCCACGCACCAGGCTGGCGCCCAGGTAGCCGCTGACCGTGTACGCGCGGTCGCCCCAGGCATGCTCGAAGTCCGCGCCGCCGAAGTAGGAATCGGTGTGCAGGATGCCGTCGAACAGGTCCCCGCCCATGTCCCGGTTGGTGGCCGTGAAGATGCCTCCCACCACGGTGTTGCCCTCGCGCATGTCCTTGCGTACGCGGCTGAGGAAGTAGTTGGTGGCGGGCTCCACGGGCGTTTCACCGCGGACCCCGTCGCCGTCCACGAACGACGCCGTTTCCTCCAGCGTGACCGCGTCGAGCACGCCGATCGACCAGCCGCCGCTGGTCTTGCCGCTCAGCTTGGCGGCGGCGGCGATGGTGGTCTGGTCCGGTGCGTCGTCGAACGCCGCCCCGGGGACGCCCCGCTGAGGCTGGCGGCCGATGCGTCGCGAGAAGAAGACCGTCTGGCCGCCGAAGTTGTTGAACGTGCGCGTGCGGCCGAAGCTGTTGAAGATGTCGACGCCCTCCAGGAAGAACGGCCTCTTCTCCGGGAAGAACGTCTCGAAGGCGCTCAGGTTCACGACCGCCGGATCGACCTCCACCTGGCCGAAGTCGGGGTTGATTGTGGCCGACAGCGTCAGGTCCGGCGTGACGCCCCAGTTCAGGTCGGCGCCCACGTTGCCGCCGAAGTCGCTGCTCTCGAAGAAGGGGTTCGCCGCGTCGCCCGGCGCCCGCGTCAGGCTGGCCGAGGTGTACGGCTCGATCTCCAGGCGGCGCGGCGGATCGAGCTGCCTCAGGCCCACCAGGGTGCCCGAGCGCGAGACGAATCCGTCCACGTCCGGGAGCACGGCCGACCAGTAGGCCTCCTCGTCCTCGCGCGCGAGCTCCCGGTAGAAGTTCACGCCCCAGGTCGTCTCTTCGGTGCCCGTGGTGGCGCTGAAGCGAAGTTGAGAGAGCGGGATCCGCATCTCCGCGGTCCAGCCGTCCGAATCCACGGCGGCCGCGGCGGCCCAGACGGGATCCCAGCCCTCGTCGTCGTCGTTGTCGTTGAACAGGTACAGGTCGCGCCGCACCCCCCGCGGATTGACGTAGAACGCGAAGCCCGTGCGACGGTCGTGGTAGCTGTCGATTATGACCCCGGCCCAGTCGGAGTAGCCCGAGGTCGCGTCCCGCCTGGTCAGTTGCGACGCGATCGCGGCCGCATCGTCGTCGTAGAGGCGCATACCCACGTACAGGGCCTCGCCATCGAACAGGACGCGCGCTTCGGTGCGCTGAGACGCGGGCGATCCGGGGCGCGGCTGATTCTGCACGAAGCCGGTCGCCACCGAGGCGCTCGACCACGCGGCCTCGTCCAGGCGACCATCCACCGTGATGCCGCCCGCGACGGTCTCGACGCTGAGCGTCTTCGCGGCGGCCGCGGAGGCGCCGCCCGACAGGGAACGATCCACCTGCGCCTGGGCGGTCAGCCCGGCGGGGATCAGGGCGGCGAGCGAGAGCCACCGCGCGGCGCGTGTCATCGGCTTGGTCATGAATCCGGCTCCTGTGCTAAAAAACCTGCACACTTGGCGCAAAGAAAAGAGCCATTCGGCCCGCTACTCTTCGCCCCGCTTTTGTCCTACGGCCTTGCCGACTTCCGAGTTTCAGATCCTGGACGGACCGTCGGGGCCGGGCTGGAAGCTACTCTGCTTGAGATGCAGTCAAAGCTGCATTCGTTTGATTTCCGGCCCGGTCGTCTTCTACCGGCCCTCGTCTTTGGCTTCCTCTATCAGTTGGGAGAGGGCCGACAGCTCCTCGGCGGAGAGGTCGGTCCGGGCTTCGCCTAGCAGGGCTGCCACGGCCTGTGCTGTCGACCCGTCGAAGAAAGTGCGGACCATGTGCTTGAGAGCCGAGTCCCTCGCCTCGGTGCGCGGCACCGTGGGCAGGTATACGTAGCGCGGACCCTCTTCCTCGTGGCGGGCGTGGCCCTTGTCCTCGAGGACGCGCAGAAGCGCGCGCACCGCGGAGTAGCTGGGCGGGTCCGCGATGCCCGAGCGTACCTCGGCCACGCTCGCCCGGCCGCGCCGGTATAGCACGTCCATGATCTGCCGCTCGCGGCGACTCAGCCCCTCTAAGGGGTTATGCTGTTTTTTTAGCATACACCACTATGATGCACGATCGTCGGGCACTCGTCAAGAGCGTCGTGGGCGCGGCCGACCGCCCGACCGTCGGCAGGACTCAGGACGTCGGCTCGTCCGGAAACTCCAGCTCCGTCCGCGTTCGAATTTCGCCTCCACGCACGATGAGCCGCAGGTCCCTGACGTTGGCGATGTCGGCCGTCGGGTCGGCGCCGAGCACGATCAGGTCCGCCACCATGCCCGCCTCCAGCGTGCCGAAGTCGTCTCGAAACATCGCCCGCGCACCGTTGCGGGTCGCAGCCACGATCACGTCCGAGGGAGACAGGCCCGCCTCCTGGAGCGCCTCGAGCTCGGAGTTGATGGACACCCCGTGCAGCGTCAGCGGGTTGCCCGCGTCGGTGCCCGCGGCGATGGGCAGCCCCGCCTCGTGCATGAGGCGCACGTTGGTGGCGGCGAGCCGGAGGCTCTCCTCGAGCAGCGCGCGTTCCCCTGACGGCTCGCCGGGCACCGTGTCAGTGGACAGCACCTTGGCCGCGGTAACCGGGTCGACGCAGGGCATGTGCACGTCGTCGGACCGGAACCGTCGCATGGCGAGTTCGAGGTAGCCCTCGCGCACCGTCAGCGTGGGGGTCATGACAGCACCGGACTCGCGCATCAGGTCCAAGAACTCCTGGTCCACTTCCCGGTCGAAGACGCCGTGCACGAGCAACCGCGCGCCCGCGCGCAGCGCTTGCTTGGCCTGCCAGAGCCCGGTGGCGTGGACGATCAGCGGCACGCCGGCGGCGCGCGCCTCCTCACCGGCCGCCATCAGCGCGTCCAGGTAGCCCTGAGCCTCGGCTTCAGCCTGGAGGGCGAGGAACCACACCTTGATCGCGTCGGTGCCGCCGGCGATCAGGTAGCGTGTGCCTTCCAGCGTGGCGTCTACGCCGGCCATGTGGATGAACTGCCGCTCGGCGGGCAGGTTGAGCCAGTGGTCGAAGGTCGAGAGCAGCGGGCCGGCGATCGCCAGATGGGGAGCCCGGGTGCTGCGGGCTGCCCGCTCGCGCAGCGCCCAGGTCCACGGGAAGCCGCCCACGTCGAAGGTCGCGGTCACCCCGGAGCACAGGTTGGAGCGCCAAATCCGCTCGGGGTGCGCCTCGAGGTCCCGTATCGTCTCCCGGTATGGGTACTGCTCCCTGAGGTCCAGGGCGTCCGGGCGGCCATCCGCCCAGCCTGTCTGGCTGTGGTGCACGTGCGCGTCCACCAGCCCCGGCATGATCCAGTGGCCGGCCGCATCCACCACCTCGACGTCGTCAGCGATGGGGCACTCCGCGCGCGCGCTCACGCACTCGATCAGCCCCTCACGCATGACCACCACCGCGTCCGAGACCGGCGCCGCGCCGGTTCCGTCGACCACCGTGGCGCCCACCAGCGCAAACGGTGGTGGCGGTGTGGATGCGTCGGCGGGGAAGGCCGTGGTCACGGCGACACGCCAGCCCTCCGGCGTGCGCACGAGCACCCGCTCGCTCACGCCCCTCACGTCGGTGTCGCCCTGCACGAAGCGGTAGCGGTATGCGCCGTACGCCACGCCGTCGGCGAGCGGCGTCAGCCGAAAGTGCGTCGCGACGAGCGTGTCCGGCCACGCCCCGCCGGCGCCCTCCGCGAACGAGTCGTAGCCGAACTGCGGCCCGCCCACGCCAACCGCCGCCAGGCTGGGCGACCGGAGGTAGTGCTCCAGGTAGCGCGCCCGGTCGCGCTTGTGGATCGCGTCGATGTTGGAGCGGAAGGTCGCCATCGCGGCGGTGGAGTCGGCTGCGCCGCCGTCCTGGGTGGCGGCTGAGGCCGGGGTCGTGGTGAGGGATACGATCAGCACGCCGATGGCACTTGCGGCCTGGCGCTGCCTGCGGGCCCGAATCGGCCGACCCATGTCATCCTCCGTCAAGCTAGTGACCGCGCCCGCCCGGAGCCGGCCGGGGCGGCCTCCAACCTCGGAACCGCTGGCGGCGCGCGCCAGATCGGGGATCGGGTGCCTGCAGGGTCGACGGGCCTTCGGGGCCCTCGTGGCGGGGGAGGGGCCGGATGACCCGCCCCTGCCCCCGCCGTTCGCTGGCTGAGCGAACCAGCCCATCAGCCGAGCATCATCCGCCGACCAACCCGCCGATGCCGATTGTCAGTCCGAACTGATTGAGGTCCGGCGGATCGAATCCGTCCTCGCCGCCCGTGAACCACCTCTTGTAGCCGGCCTCCACCCGCAAGCCCAGCCCGGGCGGGACTATCCAGCGGTAGCCCACGACGGCACCCAGCGTGAAGTTGTTGTCTTCCGCCAGATCCCTCACCCACGAGGCGTTGCCGCCGAAGTAGGGTGAGCTGTCCGCCCCTCCGCGTGAGTGGTAGGCAATCTGCGCTCCGAAGCTACCCATCCAGTCGGTGGCCCCTCCGCTGGCAGCCACGAGCAAGCCGATCTGCGGCTCGATCGACACGTTGGGCGAGGGGAACGCTGTCACGTAGAAGGACGATGTGGGCAGCAGGGATCCGCTGCCCGGGGTGCTGAAGACCGTCAGCGCGTCGGCACCCTCGGCGGTGAACACGCTCAGGCCGGAGGAGACGCCGATCTCCGTGGACTGGCCGGCCAGGGGCGCGGCGGCGGCCAGCGCCGCGCAGGCCGAGACGAGAATCGTGCGGTACGACATGAGAACCTCCACGTAGGAAGCCCGGCCAGGGCGTGAGTCGCCCCGACTCGTGCTTCCACGATCGGCTTTCGACTGGCGCAAAAGGCTGCGTGGAGTATGTAGACGGGGCAGGGATTCTACGTAGATGCGAAGACGCCCCCCGACTCTCGGCCGCGGGGCGTCGTCCACATCGCCCGGCCTCCTATGGGGCCTAAACCACCGCCCCCGCCGGCTTCTCCTCGGACGCCTCGGTCCCACCGCCGATTAGGGCAGGACCACCCAGGTCGTTTCCGCGCAGCGCTATCTGGAGCACCTCGCCCAGATCGTCGGCCAGATGCACGGTCATGTCGTCGCGCACGATATCCGGCACGTCCTCCACCAGGTCGGCCTCGTTGCGGCGCGGGATGATGACCTCGCGGATGCCGGCGCGGTACGCGCCGAGCACCTTCTCCTTCACGCCACCGATGGGCAGCACGCGTCCGGCCAGGGTGATTTCGCCGGTCATGGCCAGGTCGGCGCGCACCGGCCGGTTGGCGAGCGACGACACCAGCGCCGTGGCCATGGTCACGCCGGCCGACGGGCCGTCCTTGGGCACCGCGCCCGCGGGCACGTGCACGTGGATCTCTATGTCTTTGAGCTTGTCCTCGGGGATGCCCAGGCGGTCGTGGTTGGTGCGCGCGTACGTGAGCGCGGCGCGCGCCGACTCCTTCATGACGTCGCCGAGTTGGCCGGTCAGGATGAGCTGCTCCTTGCCGTCGCTGTGGCTCGCCTCCACGAACAGGATGTCGCCGCCCATCGGCGTGTAGAACATGCCGGTTGCGACGCCGACCGTGTCGTGGGCGGCCTTCTGCTCCGGGTGCACGCGCGCGCGCCCCAGCAGGTCGCGCACGGCTGCTGCGTCGATGTCGACGCGCTCCACCTCGTTCGAGGCGATCTTGCGCGCGGCCTTGCGCGCCAGCTTGCCCAGCTCGCGCTCGAGCTGCCGCACTCCGGCCTCACGGGTGTACTCGCTGATCACGCGCCCGACGGCGTCGTCGTTCACCGCGATCTGCTCCTCGCCCAGCCCGTTCTCGTCGCGCTGCCTGGGAACCAGGTAGCGCTTGGCGATTTCCAGCTTTTCGCGCTCGGTGTAGCCCGAGAACTCGACCGTCTCCATGCGGTCCAGCAGCGGCGCCGGGATGCGCTCGCGGTAGTTCGCGGTGGCGATGAAGAGCACCTCCGACAGGTCGAAGGGCACGCCCATGTAGTGGTCGACGAAGTTGTGGTTCTGCGCCGGGTCGAGCACCTCGAGCAGAGCCGAGGACGGATCGCCCTGCATGCTCACGCCCAGCTTGTCCACCTCGTCCAGCAGGAACACGGGGTTCTTGGTGCCGGCCTGCTTGAGGCCCTGGATGATGCGGCCCGGCATGGCGCCCACGTAGGTGCGCCGGTGCCCGCGGATGTCGGCCTCGTCGCGCGCGCCGCCCAGCGCGATGCGCACGTACTTGCGGCCCAGCGCCCGCGCGATGCTCTGGGCGATGGAGGTCTTGCCGACGCCCGGGGGGCCCACGAAAAGCAGGATGGGGCCGCGCCCGACCGCGCGGGCCTTCGCCTGACAGGGGTCGTCCGCGTCGGCTTCCTTCTCGCCCCCTTCGGACGCGACCAGGTCGTCGTCGACGGCCTCGGTGTCCTCTTCAGCCTCGACTACCTCCGTGGCCTCGACCACCTCCGCACCCTCAGCGACTTCGTCGTCTTCGCACTCCTCGTCCCTTGCCGGGGCTTTCGCGGCCTCGGCGCGCGCTTCCTCCTCGGTGCGCTCCATCTGGAGCTTGCGCACCGCCAGGAACTCGAGCACGCGGTCCTTCACGTCCTCCAGCCCGTAGTGGTCCTCCTCCAGGACGGTCTGCGACTGGACGAGGTCGATCTCGTCGTCGGTGCGTTCGTTCCAGGGCAATTCGGTCACCCACTCCAGGTAGGTGCGGATGACCTGGTACTCGGCCGACTGTGGGCTCGTCCGCTCCAGCCTGCCCAGCTCGCGCTCGATCTCCTGCCGCGCGGCGTCGCCCAGGTCCAGCCCGGCGATGCGCTCGCGCAGCTCCTCGGCGTCGTTGCCCTCGGCCTCGCCCAGCTCCTTCTGGATGGCCTTGAGCTGCTCGCGCAGGACTACCTCGCGCTGCTTTTCGCCCAATTCTTCCTGCACCTGCGCCTGGATCTCCTCCTGCGCCTCGAGCCGGAGCAGGTCGCGCTCCACCTCGTACAGGACGCGCCGCATGCGCTCCTCCACCTGGAGCATCGCGAGCAGCTTCTGCTTCTCCTCGGCGGGCAGGTCCAGGTAGAACGCCACCAGGTCCGCGAAGTCGGACGAGGCCTCGACTCCCTGGATGAGCTGCTTCAGGGCCTCCGCGGGGATGCCCCGCCGGCGCCCGAGCTCGGCCGCGCGCTCGCGCAGCTCCCTGTCCAGCGCCTGGAACGCGGAGTCCTCGGTATCCAGGGGCTGCTCCTGCTCGACCGGAAGGATCACCGCCTCCAGCATGGCCTCGCCGGTCTTGTCGTACTCCAGCGCGACCGCGCGGTCCTCGCCGTGGATGATGAGCTGCAGCCCGCCGCGGATCTTCTGCACCTGGACGACGCGGACGACCACGCCCATTTCGTGCAGCAGCTCCGGGGCCGGGTCGTCCAGGTTCTCCTTCTGGCAAACGGCGAACAGCCGGCGGTCGCCGTCCAGGACGCTCTTGATGGCCTCGACGGTGCCGGTGCGGCCCGCCGAGATAGGGATCGCGACCCCCGGAAACACGACGGTGTCGCGCAGGGGTATGACGGGCAGGGTCATGCGTTCAGCCATTTTGTAACCTCCAGGTCCCCTCCAGGCCGGAGTCGGCCGGTCTGGCGGGACGCGTTGTCTCGGTCGCGCGTGATCCAGTCTATTGAGCAGGTAGCTTGCCAGCGCGCCGGTACCATCGTAGAAACCCAAGCGGCGCGTGCCGTTCCGGGATCGGACACCGGCGGGCCCGGCTGCGTAAGGTAGTCATCGAGGTCGGGTGCTGTCAGAACGGCAGCGCGACGCGACAGATCTGACGCAATAAGGGGGGACGACGTGAGGTTCATGGGAAGGGCCGCCGTGGCGGCGCTCGCCGCGCTGGTCGCGGGCCCGCTGAGCGCGCAGGAAATCACCATCGATCCGCGGGTCGGGATCGCGCTGCCGGTGAGTAGCCTGGCCGATGACGTCGAGGCGGGGCTTTCCTTCGGCCTCGGCGTGGCGGTTCGGGTGCACCCGAGAATCAGCCTTCGGGTCGACGGCGCGTTGGACGAGCTGGGCGGCGAGACGTTGGATCTGGGCGTGCTCCCGGGGAGCGGGGGCACCGTGTCGGTCGAACTGCCGAACGTGCGCCTGTGGCGCTTCTCGGTCGGCGCCGAGGTCGACGTGATCATTCCGGGCCTCGTGCCTCTCACCGTCGTCCTGAACGCAGGCGGGGGATTCGGCAGCTTCGTCGACCGAGAACTCGACCAGTCGCTCGACGGGTTCCCCGACATCTCCGAGATCGGGACCAGTGCCGCCGCCGAGGCGGGCCTGCGGGTCGGCTATGACTTTTCCCGGCGGCTCAACGTGTTCGTTGGCGGGCACGTGGTTGGGATCTTCGCCCGCACGAGCTCCGAGGAGCCGACGGGAGGCACGCTCTGGATGGTGCCGGTCACGGCCGGCTTCCGCGTCAGGTTCTTCTAGTGTACCGTCTTGCCCCGCGGGCGCATCACGCGCCTCGGTGCACACGGGACTTCCGCGCCGGCACACTAGGAAGGGCCGCGCCTACGGCGTGAGCGTGCCCCGCATCACCGTCACCGCCTGGCCGCCGAGCTCAACGCGGTCGCCGCTCGCATACACGCGCACCGTTCCTCCGCGCCGCGAGGCCTGGTAGCCGACCAGCCGGTCGCGCCCCAGCCTCTGCGTCCAGAACGGCGCCAGGCAGCAGTGCGTGGAGCCCGTGACGGGGTCCTCGGGCACGTCGAACGCGGGGGCGAAGTAGCGCGACAGGAAGTCGACCCCGTCGGTATCGGAGGGAGAGGTCACGACGACGCCGCGCATGCCGATGACGGCGAGCGCGGTCATGGCCGGCTCCAGCGTGCGCAGGCGGGCCGGATCCTCGATCGCGACCAGCTCGTCCAGGCGGTTGCGCCCCGTGTAGGTGACCTCGGTGGGGTCCAGGCCGAGCGCCTCCAGCAGCCCGTCGGGCGGCTCGCCCGCGACAGGTGGCTCGGCCGGGAAGTCCATGTAGAGCCAGTCGCCGTCGCGCCGCGCTCCGAGCTCGCCGCTCAACGTGAAGAAGCGGATCGCGGGTCCCGCGTCCAGGCCGTCCTCCAGCAGCACGTGGGCGGAAGCGAGCGTTGCGTGCCCGCACAGGTCGACCTCCCCCGCGGGCGTGAACCAGCGCAAGTCCCAGCCGTCGTCCCGACGACGCAGGAAGGCCGTCTCTGACAGGTTCATCTCGCGCGCGACCGCCTGCAGCCAGGCGTCAGCGGGGTAGTCGTCCAGGACGCACAGGGCCGCGGGGTTGCCGCCGAACGGACGGGAGGAGAAGGCGTCTACCTGGACGACCACGAGCGAGCGCGGGGCCTCAGCGGACACCGTCGAAGATCCTGCTCCAGCGCGCTTCGGTGACCAGAGGAAACGGCGCCAAAGCTTCGCGGTCGTAGCTGTAGTAGATGAACAGGACCCGCCCCTTCAGCTCCTGTTGGTCCAAGAAGCCCCAATAGCGCGAGTCGATGCTGTCGTCGCGGTTGTCGCCCATGACCATCAAGTGGTCTTCGGGCACCACCACAGGCCCCCATTCGTCTCGCGTGGGCCTGAAGTCGGCGGGCCTGCTGCCGGGCACGAGGAAGGGAAGCTGCCAGTCCATCTCCGGGTCACGGGGGTTGCCCGCGGGGTCCGAATGACGGACGTACGGTTCATCCATGCGCTCGCCGTTTCGGAACAACTCCTTGCCGTGCATCTCCATCGTGTCGCCGGGCACGCCGACGACCCGCTTGACCACGTCCAGCTCCGGGTTGTGGCGGCGGAAGACGATGATGTGATCTCGCTTTGGCGTGGAGTAACCCGGCGTCCGCGCCGATGTCCCGGGGATGCGCGTGCCGTAGGCGGCCTTGCTGATCGCCAGGAAGTCGCCCACCAGCAGCGTGCGCTCCATGGAGCCCGAGGTGATCACGAAGGTCTGGAAGAGGAAGGTGCGGAGCAGCAGAAACAGCGGGATGGCGATGAGCAGCGTCTTGACCCACTCCGTGGCCCACCGACGGCGGCCCTCCTTGGCGGCCGCCTGGTCCGCTCCGGCCGCCTTTCGCGGACCGCGCCTTCGCTCCTGCTTGTCCGGAGCGCTCTTCGCGGAGCCCTTGGAGCCGCCTCTGGCCGATTTCTTGGAACTCACGATCTATGGTTCTCCATCCGCGTACCCGATTTCGAGCCACCCCGATACACCGCTGGGGCGCCCGGGATCTCGCGCTGCCAGTTTGACCGCCATGGCGGAACCACGCCAGGGCGCCAACTTTCCGCCCCAGGTTGGATGCCGAGCGGCATGAGCACAGATACGAAGGCGACCCCGGATTGATTCGACCCAGGTTGCAGCGATCGTGGCTCAGCGGTCCGCGCGGCGGGCCGTGGTGGCTCGGCGTGGCCGCGAGTTGGGCGTGCGCGTCCGCCCCTCCGCCGGACCCCGAGCCGCCGGCGCCGCCTCCACCCGTCCTCGCGCACGCGCTGCCCCTGGGGGGGCGCGTCACCTACGAGTTTGCAGACACCGTGCGCGTCGAGACCGACGGCGAGCGCGTGCGCTTCGCCACGGAGGCCGGCTACCGCGGGCTGGCGCGCCTGCGCTACCGGAACGAAGCGGGCGAGTTGCGGGTGAACGCGCGCCTGCTCGAGTTCGAGGGCCACGTCTCGAACCCCACCACCGGCTCCACGCGCGCGTCGCTGGCCGACGTCGACGGCGAGTGGGACCTGGCGCTGAGCCGCGACGGGAAGCCAGAGACGCGTTCGGTCCCCGACCTGAGCGACGAGGTCCTGGCGGTCGTCGGCACCCGGGATCTGCTGCGCCTGCTGTTCATCCCCCTGCCCGACGCGGCGGCGGAGGTGGGGAGTGAGTGGGTGGACACCGTGCGGACCAGCGACGAGACGCCAGGGGTCAGCCAGTCCACGACCGCCGTGGTGCGCACGCGCGTCGCGGAGGCCGATGACGCCTCGGGCCGCGTGGTACTGACGCTGGAATCGGTGACCGAGACGACCGTGCGCGGGACCACCAGCGGAGGCGTGGACGAGCCGTCGACCCAGTCGCTGCGCGGCACCATCCGGCGCAGCGCGCTGTGGGACGTGGGCCTGCAGCGCCTGCTGCACTACCGTGCCAGCGGCCGCCTGACCGGGACCCTGCGCGTGGAGGGGCTGGGCGAGATCCCGTTGACGGCGGACGTGGTCAGGGAGGTGCGGGAGCGGTAGGAGTGGGCCCCGGTCGGATCGCCGGGGCGTCCAAGGTCTCTTGTCAACCAGATCGGCGTTGGCGTTGTACATCCGGTAGAGACCGTCGGCGGGAAGCACCGAACCGGATGAACCCAATGCACCGAATCACACGAGCGCTATCTCTAGCGATGCTGTCCCTGGCATTGGGGACGGCGCGCCCCGCGGCCGGCGCCCAATCCTCCGATGAGCAGCTCGCGGGCGAGGTCGATGCCCTGGCTGCCATGCGGCTGCAAGAACCGGGAGCCGTCGGGTTTTCCGTCGCCGTCGCGCGAGGCGGCAGAATGCTCCTCGCGAAAGGTTACGGACTGGCGGACCTCGAGCACGATGTCGCCGCTGACGCAGAGACGAGCTTTCGCATCGGCTCGGTCACCAAGCAGTTCACGGCCGCGGCCATCATGCGGCTGCTCGAGCAGGGCAAGCTCTCCCTCGATGACGAGCTGACCAGGTACTATCCCGACTACCCCACGCAGGGGCACACGGTGACCATCCGCCACCTGCTCACCCACACGTCGGGCATCAAGAGCTACACGGGCGTCGGAGAGTTCTGGGAAACCGGCGCGGCCCGGGATCTGAGCGCCGACGAGCTGCTCGCGTACGTCGACGACGCGGATTTCGACTTCACGCCAGGACAGCAATTCAAGTACAGCAACACCGGCTATTACATGCTCGGGGCGATCATCGAACAGGCATCGGGCGTGCCTTACTGCGAGTACCTGCAGAACGAGTTCTTCACGCGTCTGGGCCTTGGCCGCACCCGCTGCGACTCCAACGCGGACATCATTCCCAATCGAGCTCAGGGCTACGGACTGGAGGACGGCAAGCTCGTCAACGACGGCCTGATCAGCATGAGCAACGCCGGCGCGGCGGGCATGATCATTTCTACCGCCCACGATCTCGTGACGTGGGGCATGGCCCTGATCGGAGGCGAGGTCGTCGGCGCCGAATCGCTCGAGCAGATGATCACGCCGATCATTCTGCCCAGCGGCGCATCGACCGGGTACGGCTTCGGACTCAAGCGCGGAGAAACGAGGGGCCACCGCACGATCGGTCACGGCGGAGGCGTCTTCGGCTTCTCCGCGATGCTGGTGCACGTTCCCGACGAGGACCTGCACATCGCGGTCATCGCCAACGTCTTCGGCGAGGGGACCGCCCAATTGCTGGCGCGGGACATCGCCGCGGCGGCGTTCGGCGCAGACGAGTCCGTCGCCGACCTCACGCCGAGCGAGGAGGACGTCGCGCGGTTCAGTGGGCTGTACGCACTCGAGGGTATGGATCGCGAGGCCAAGATCTTCGAGCAGGATGGCTACCTCTTCATGCAGCCTACGGGTCAGCGCGTCACCAAACTGCTCTACCAAGGGCGGGGCGAATTCCGGGTTTCGCACGAACCGAGCATAAGGATCGTCTTCGATCCCGAGAGCGGGCAGGACTTCGTACTCCACCAGGGGGGCGGACGGGTCAAAGGCGGCCGTCTGTCCCTCGTCGATCTAGCCCCGAGCGCTGATGACGTAGCGCGCTTCGGCGGGACGTATTTTCTGGAGCGCTTCAATATCGAGGCGAAGATCTTCGAGCAGGACGGCCGTCTCTTCATGCAGCCAGCGGGCCGGCCCCCGACCAGGCTTCTCTATCAGGGTGAGGGCGAGTTCAGGTCCTCGAGCGACGCGAGCATCAGGATAGCATTCGAGGCCGGGCACGGACCCGATTTGGTGCTCCATCAGGGCGGCAGGAAGGTAAAGGGCAGCCGGCGGTCCGATGATTGAGCCGCTCTCGAGCATGTCCGTCAACCGGATCGACAACCTTGTTGTACATACGGTAGAGGTGTTCGGCCGCAGTCGACGAGCCGGCCCATCAGTTCTTCCAGGAAGGAGTTCTATATCGTGAGCGTTGCCAACCTGGTCCTTGCTCTTGGCATTACGGCAACTGTGGTCCTCATCGTCCTCGCCGTGAGTGTCTCGAATAGATTGCGGCGCAAGGCCACGCGCATGGGCTACCCCTCGGTGGGCTCGTATCTCAGGGCCGCTCCGCGTTCCGACGAGGAGAAGCGCGACGCGGTCGATCTCGCGCTCAAGGGGCTGGTCATCTGCTTGCTCGGCCTGGTATTCCCGCCGCTTCTCCTGATCGGGCCCTTCCCGCTGTTCTACGGAGCGCGCAAGGTCGTCTGGGCGTCGATGGGTCTGGGGCTCGTGGATGACGCCGATTAGCCAGGCAGGTGACTCTTTCCGATCCTGGCGACCCGGACGAGTCCGAGCGTTCCGCGGCTGACGCGATCGAGACCTCAGAGGGCTCCTCGGTGCGCGCCGCGGTCCGTGCGGTCCGCAGCGGCGATCGGGAGGCGTTCGGACGGCTGGTCGAGCTATACGAAAGGCGGCTTTTCGGCCTGACGCTGATGATGGTCCGCGTCCCGGAGGCAGCCGAGGAGGTGACGCAGGATGCGTTCATGCGAGCCTTTACGCGGCTCGACCTCTACGACGAGAAACGGCCGTTCTATCCGTGGCTCGCCACCATAGCGGTGCGACTGGCCCAGAACTGGCTGAGGCGCCACAGCCGCGCGAGC
>JBDLIA010000023.1 GCA_039715185.1 Gemmatimonadota bacterium | reverse complement strand
AGCTTAGGCTATGCCTCCTCGTCGTTCCTGCCCTGGACGCCCGCAAGCCCCCTGCTCGCGGCCGCACTCCCCTTTTTCAGCGACCTGCTAGTGTACCGTAACGGAGGGTGGGTGTGCACCGAAGCGCGCGCTGAATGCCACCGAAACTTCCGTTATGGTGCACTAGCTCTCCGCCCAGGTCAGGGTCAGCTCGGCAGGTCGAACGGGTCGGGCAGGATCAGCTTGGTCACCGACTCGCCCTCCAACGAGAAACGGCCTCCCCCGTCGCGCACGCGGATCCAGCGCACCGGGCTGTAGTTGCCCCGGTACAGCCAGTCGACGCTGGCGTTGACCGAACCGAGCGGCCGCAGGTCACCGCCCCCCAGCGGGGTCTCGATCACGTCGTAGCGAATCTGGGTCTTGCCCCCATCCCCCTGCCTCGGCTGCTCCGCGGCCCGAAAGAAGACGAAGCTGTCGCGGAGCGGATAGGGGCGCGGCGCTATGCCCTCGCCGATGGACCGGCGCGTGCCGTCCTCCAGGTCCACGACCACGATGGTGCGGGCGGTTTCGTACACGACCCTGCTGCCGTCCGGGGCGAACAGCGCCGGGATAACTCCCCCCACCACCTCCACGTGCTCGCTCAGCGCCATGACGGGGCGGTCCGGAAACTCGACCCGCAGCTCACCGAGCGCGGCCTCCCACTCCGGCCAGCTCCGCACGGGCTGAAAAACCAGGCGCGCGCCGCTCGCGTGGGTCTTGGACAGGGTCTCAAGCGCCGCCGGACCCGTGGCCAGCGGAGCGCCCCGGTGCTCGGCGAGCGAGACCATCGTCTCGGCGATCCCGCGTAGCGGCTCGGCGGGGTCCGCCGCCAGGTACTCGCGCAGCGCGTCGGGCGAGTTGTCGGCGAGCGCCTCGAGCGCGCGCACCTGCACGTCCTGGCTTTCGTCGCGCAGCGCGCGCCGCAGCAGGGCCACGATCCGCGCGTCCAGGTTCTGCTCCAGCAGACTCCCCAGCCCCACGGCCGCGGCCGCGCGCACGTCCACGGATTCGTCGTCCAGCGCGACCGCGAACGCATCCAGCCGACGCCCGCCGCCGTTCCCGAGCATGAGCAGGGAGTTGCCGCGGGCGTAAACGGGCGCCCGCTCGTCCATGGCTATGGCCGCCAGCATCCGGCGCAGCAGGTGCGTCTGCGGGCGCAGCAGCGCGATCTGGTCGGCCCGGGCAGGCCTGACCAGCGCGGTGTCCAGGAGCTCCACCGCGTGGGCGTACGTGGCGTCGTCGGTGCCGGACGCGGCCGGCGCGGACAACTCCGCCGCGGCCGGCGGGCCTTCCTGCGCGACGAGCGGGCCGGCGCACAGCGCTACCAAGGCGAGAGCGGCGAAGCGGAAAGGGCGGTTTGTCGAAGTACGCATCATCGTCGTTTCAAAAGCGTTGACGGCGAAAATCGGCGATCAGGGACGTATGTACCCGTCCAGCACATCCGGTTCCCCTGCGCTCGCGGCGCCCGGCGTGAGTGAGCCGAGCACGCGCGCGCCCTCGGCGCCTGTCGCGCCCGGTTCGTTGGCCGGCACGGCGTGCAGGTGGGCCCAGGCCAGCGCGGCGAACGCGATCGCCTCCTTGGCGTCGGGGTCGACGCCCAACTCGTCCATCGAGCGCACGGGCAGGGCGCCCATGCGTTGTGAGAGGCGCTCCATCAGGTACGGGTTGCGGCACCCGCCGCCGCCCACGAGCAGCTCCGCGGCGCCGCGCCCGGACAGCCAGCGCTCGACCCCCTGCGCGACGGTGAGCGCGGTCAGCTCGGTGAGGGTGGCGATCAGATCGTCCCACTCGTCTTCCCGCATGGGCGCTACGCGCTCCACCAGGCGCTCCACCGTGGCCGGGCCGTAGCGCTCGCGGCCGGTCGACTTGGGCGGGGGGGTGGCGAAGTAGGGGTCGTCCACCAGGAACTGGAGCAGCTCCTCGATCACGTTGCCGCGCCGGCCCCGCTCGCCGTCCCTGTCGAAGCGCTCGGCGCCCGCGGTTGCGCGCTCGGCCGCCGCGTCGATGAGCACGTTCCCCGGTCCCGTGTCGAAAGCGAGCAGGTCACCCACGCCGCCCGCCGGCACGTGCGTGACGTTCGCGATGCCGCCCAGGTTGGCGAGCACGCGGGCGCGCTCCGGGTGCGCGAACAGGACGCGGTCGACCCACGCCACGAGCGGCGCGCCGTGCCCTCCCGCGGCGACGTCGCGGGAGCGGAAATCGCTGACCACGGGGCGCCCGGTGCGCTCGGCGATGGTCGCCGCGCAGCCAAGCTGCAAGGTGGCCCCGCGCTCCTCGCCCGGTGGGATGTGCCAGACGGTCTGGCCGTGGCTGCCGATGGCCGCGACGGACTCGACGCCTACCCCGGCGTGCGCGCACAGCGCCAGCGCGGCGGCGGCGAGCCACTCCCCCAGATCGGCGTGCAGGCGCGCCATTTCGGGAGCGCCCCCGGACTCGATCGCCCGTAGAATGCCGGCGCGCTGAGCGTCCGTGTAGGAGGTCGAGCGAAAGCCCTCCAGCCGCCAGCCAGGCGCGCCCGGTCCCGAGCCCTCGAACCGCACCAGAGCCGCGTCGATGCCGTCGAGCGAGGTGCCCGACATGAGCCCCACGATCCTCACGTACCGGATCCGCGCCGGGGGGAGGGGCGTCGGCGGTGATCGGGGGCTGGGCGCATGGCGGCTCGGTTGCTGGCGGTTCGGCGCGACCGGTAGCTTGGGCCGCTCCCGGCCCATAGTGCCGGAGGCGGTCCGCGTCGGCAACGGCGCCGGACCCCGATCCCAACCGTTCGCAGGACGTGGCTGAACCGATGTCCGACTTGATCGAACAGGCAGGCGCCTTCGCGGCAGACCTCGTCGCGATGCGGCGAGACCTGCACAGGCACCCCGAGCTCAGTTTCCGCGAGACTCGCACGGCGTCCGTGGCGGCGCGGGCCGCAGAAGGCCTCGGGTACGAGGTCCGCACCGGCGTCGGGATCACGGGGGTAGTGGCCGAGCTGCGCAACGGCGCGGGCCCGACGGTCGCGCTGCGGGCCGACATGGACGCGCTGCCGATCCAGGAAGAGAACGACGCTGACTACCGCTCCTCGGTGCCCGACGTCATGCACGCCTGCGGCCACGACGCCCACGTGAGCATGCTGGTGGGCGCGGCGCGGCTGCTGGCCCAGGAGGCCGCGGCGAGCGCGCTCCCGGCCGGCACGGTCCGCTTGCTGTTCCAGCCCTCCGAAGAGGCATCCGACGAGGAGAACCTGAGCGGCGCCATGCGCATGGTCGCCGACGGAGCCATGGAGGGAGTCGACGCGGTCTTCGGCTTGCACATAGGAGCGCACCTGGAGAGCGGCCTCTTCCGCATCGGCGAAGGGCCGCAGTTCGGCGGTAGCGACACCTTCTACGCGGACGTCACCGGCGTGGCTTCGCACGCGGCGCGGCCGCACCTGGGCGTGGACGGCGTGGTCCTGGCGGCGCACTGGGTGCTCGCGTGCCAGCAGGGGGTGGCGCGCAGGATCGGCCCGACCGAGGCCGGCGTGCTCACCATCGGCACGGTCGCGGGCGGAGTGGCCGAGAACGTGCTCGCGGACCGCGTGCGCCTGTCCGGCACCGTGCGCTACTACACGCCGACGGTGCGGGAGCGCCTGCACGACACGCTGCGGGCCGCCGGGGCCGCGGTCGAGGGGCTGGGCGGAGGCTTCGAGCTGGACCTCCGCGAGGGCTATCCGCCCGTGGTCAACGACGCCTGGGCGGCGGAGCTCGCCGCGACCGCGGTGGCCGGCGCGCTTGGACCCGAGCGCGTGTCGGGTGGCGAGCCGATGCTGGGCGCGGAGGACTTCGCGATCCTGGCGCAGCACGCGCCCGGCTGCTTCTTCTGGCTGGGGGCCGCGCTGGAGCCGCCGCGCGAGCACCATCACCCGCGCTTCGACATCGACGAGTCCGCGCTGCCGCTGGGCGCCGCGGCGCTCGCGTCGTGCGCGGTGAGGGCGCTGGAGGCGCTGGCGTGAACCGCCTCGCCCACCGTCGAGCCGCCAGCGCGCATCGGGTCGCGGGCGCGCTCGCCCTGCTCCTTCTGCTGCCGGCCTGCCGGCCCGGCGAACCGACCCCGCTCGGTCAGGTCCAAGCCGCGGTCCCGCAGAGCTGGGAACACCGGCCGCTGCGCAACGTGGCGACCCGCGCCGCGTCCGGCATGGTAGTCACGGAAGATTCGACCGCGGCGGCGATCGGCGTCGAGGTTCTGCGACAGGGCGGTAACGCGGTGGACGCCATCATCGCCACGGCCTTCGCTCTTGCGGTGACCTATCCCGAGGCCGGCAACATCGGCGGCGGCGGCTTTCTCATCACCAGGCTGGCGGACGGCACCACCACGGCGCTCGACTTCCGCGAGCGCGCTCCGGCCGCGTCGACGCCGGACATGTACGTGGACAGCGCCGGCGACGTCACGGAGGCAGCGCTCCTGGGCCCGTTGTCGGCGGGCGTGCCGGGCGTCGTCGCGGGGCTCTTCGCGGCCCACGAGCGGCACGGTTCGCTGCCCTGGGAGGCGCTGCTGGCGCCCGCGGTGTCGATCGCCCGATCGGGGTTCGCGGTCAACGACCGCTTCCACGACGTGATCGACGGGCGCAAGGATCAGCTCGGCCTCTTCGACGGCAGTCGAGCGCTCTTCCTGCCGGGGGGCGAGGCGCCCGCGGCCGGGTCCACGTTCCGCAACCCGGATCTCGCGCGCACGCTCGAGCGCGTCGCCCGGGACGGACGCGCGGGCTTCTACGAGGGCGAGACCGCGGCGCTGATCGTAGCAGAGATGGCGCGCACCGGCGGACTCATCACGAGCGCCGACCTGGCCGCGTACGAAGCCGCGTGGAGAGAGCCGGTGGTGTTCGGCTACAGGGGCGTAGAGGTCGCCTCCATGCCGCCCGCGTCATCCGGCGGCCTCACGCTCGCTCTGATCGCGAACATCCTGGAGGGATACGACCTGGCGGCGCTCGGGTGGCACTCGCCCGCCGTCCTGCACCTCACCGCGGAGGCGATGCGGCGGGCCTTCGTGGATCGCAACCACTACCTGGGCGACACGGACTTCGTCGACGTGTCGCGCGCGCAGTTCGAGTCGGAGCAGTACGCGGAGCGGGTGCGCGCTATGATCGCGGACAACGCCACGTGGTCGGCCTCGATCGGCCCCGGCCTGGGTGATCCAGTCGTCGCCGAAGACGCCGTCGAGGAGCTGGAGACGGTGCACATCGGCGTCGTCGACGCCTTCGGCAACGCCGCCGCGCTGAGCACCACGGTGAACTTCCTCTACGGGTCCAAGGTGACGGTGAGCGGCGCCGGGTTCGTGCTGAACGACACCATGGACGATTTCTCGGCGCAGCCGGGCACGGCCAACGCGTTCGGGTTGGTCCAGGGGGTGAACAACGCCATCGCGCCGGGCAAGCGAATGCTGTCCGCCATGACCCCGACCATCGCGAGCGACAGCCTGGGCGTCCTGCTGGTCACCGGGGCCCGCGGTGGCCCGCGCATCATCAGCGCGGCCTGGCAGATCCTCTCGAACGTGGTGGACTACGGCCTGCCGATCGACGTCGCGGTGAGGGCACCCAGGGTGCACCATCAGCATCTGCCGGATACGCTGAGCTACGAGGTGGACGGACTGGACCCGAGGGCGCTCGCCGGTCTGCGGGATCGCGGACACGACCTGGCCGGCGTCGGTGGAGTCGGCAGCGCGCCGTCCATCCTGCGGGTGCCCGAAGGGTGGAGCGCCGCCGCCGACCCGCGCTCCGGGGGCACCGCGCTCGGCTACTGACGCCGGCGCTGCATGAAAGCAAGAGGCCCCGCCCCGTGGAACTCCGCGGGGACGGGGCCCGGACGGACCGCCCGGGGTTCGCGCCCCAGGCGCTCACCCCCCCTCTCCTTGGGCAGCCCGTCTCTCTATTCCAAATCGGCTCAGCGAATGGCCGCGCGCAGCGGCGCGTCCAGCCGGATCGCCATGGGCGAGCCCGCCGGCAGCACGGCCTCCACGTCGCGCGTGCCCAGCGCGATCGCGGTGCCGGCGGCCGCGCCCGCAGCCGCGCCGATCAGCGTGGATTCCGTGTCCTTGCCCAGCACCTGGCCCAGGATCGCCCCGGCCGCAGCGCCGGCGCCTATCTTCGCCGCGGTGCCGCGGGTCGCGGTGCGCTTGCGCCGCTCGGGGCGGGCCTCGACGACCGTGGCGGTCAGGGGGTAGGTGGTCCCAGCCGCCGAGATCGACTCGAAGTCGAGCACTAGCATGGACGTCTCGCCGTCGGCTGCCGCGCCGCTGACCGCGGTCACGCGGCCGCGGACCACCGCGCCCGCCGGCACCACCACCCTACCGGCCTGGTTCAGAAGCGGCTGGGTCGTGGTCGCCGTGAACGCGTCACCGGGGCGATGCGAGGAGGTCGAGATCTGCTGGTCCAGGCGGACCGGAACGACGCTGCCCGCCGGCACCACCCCACCCGACTCAGCTACCGTCCCGGCCCTGCGAGCCTGGATCTCATCCAGGGTGAAATTCACGCGCTCGGCGGCGGTGCGACTCGGAACGGGCCGTGCCGGCGGAGCGGCCGCTTCGCTCGCGGCGTCGGCGCCCTCGTCGCTCACCTTCTGCACGGGCCAATCAGGTACGTCCCCGATCTCCAGCCCGGGCTCGTCCGGCGTCACCTCGTGGCGCGGAGTCCGTTCGTCGCCTGCAGGGCCGCGCGCGTCGGGCTCTTCTTTCTCCCCGAAACCCGGCGCGATGTCCTCCAGAGTGGTCAGGCCGCTGTCCGGGCGAGTGGCCACCTCGGCGGCCACCTGCGCGGCGTCAGTTGCGTCCGCCCGTGTATCACGCTGGTCGCAGGCCAGTCCGAGCGCCCCCAGCGAAATTGCCGTAACCACGGCGATCATCAGCTTTCTCATGTCGTCCTCCCCGGTCCGCGCGCCGCCTTGAACTCTGCGCGGCGTCCGCGGTACAATCGGGTTCTGCCCGACCCCAGCGGGGCGGGTCCGTACCTACTTCGGGCAACCGACATGCCATCGTGAAGGCTCTCAGCACGCTACTGCCCTACGTCCGCGCCTACCGGCGCTCTCTCATCGCGGGTCTGGTGCTCGTGGTGTTCGCGAACGCGTTTCAGGCGGTCGGACCCAGGCTGGTGGGCCTCGCCATCGACGCGATCGGCTCCGCGGCAGAGGTGGGCACGATCCTGCTCCTGGCCGGCACCATCGTGGCGGTCGCGGTGGCGGGAGGAGCGGCCCGCTACGGCATGCGCGAGTTGCTGAACGGCCTCAGCCGGCGCGTGGAGGTGGACCTGCGCGACGACCTGTTCGCGCACTTCATGCGCCTGGACGCTTCCTTCTACGGGGGCAAGCGAACGGGCGACCTGATGGCGCGCGCGACCAACGACACCACCAACGTTCGACAGGCGGTGGGGCCCGCGGTCATGTACATGGTGAATACCGTGGCCGGGACGGTATTCGCTCTCGGATTCATGCTGTCGATCAGTCCGCGCCTCACGGGCCTGTCCCTGATTCCGCTGGTCGTGCTGCCCCCGCTCGTTTTCCGGATGTCCTCGCTCCTGCACCGGCGCTACGAGGCCATCCAGGAGCAGTTTTCGTCCCTGACGGCGATGGTGCAGGAGAACCTCACGGGCGCCCGGATAGTGAGAGCCTACGGACGGGAAGCCGCCCAGGAGGCCGAGTTCGCCGAGCTCGCCGACGAGTACCTGCACAGGAACATGGCCCTGGCGCGCGTCAACGGTTTGTTCCGGCCGGCCATGACCCTCCTGGCCGGCGGCGGCATGGTGCTGGTGCTGTGGCTGGGTGGACGGTTGGTGATCGCGGGCGGCATATCGGTGGGAGACTTCGTGGCGTTCTTCTCCTACCTGGGGATGCTCGTCTGGCCCATGATCGCGCTGGGCTGGGTAACGAGCCTGTTCCAGCGCGGAGCCGCTTCCATGGCGCGGATCAACGCCATTCTGGACACCGCCCCGCGCATCGCCGATCCGTCCGAGCCGGCGCTGCTGGATGCGGTGAGCGGCCGCGTCGAATTCCGCGGCGTGAGCTTCCGCTATCCGGGCACGGAGCGGGACGTGTTGAGCGACGTATCCTTCGAGCTGGAGGCCGGGCAGACCGCGGCCCTGGTCGGGCCCACGGGGGCGGGCAAATCCACCCTCGTCGCCCTTCTGGCGCGGCTGTACGACCCCACCGAGGGCGCGGTACTGGTCGACGGACTGGACCTGCGAGCGCTGCCGCTCGCGCGGCTCCGGGCCGCCATCGGCGTGGTGCCGCAGGAGTCCTTCATGTTCTCGGATACGATCCGGGAGAACCTGCGCATCGGCATCGGCGACGGACGCGACGAGGAAGTCGCGGTACGCCAGGCAGTGCGCGTGTCCCAGTTGGAGGAGGCGATCGACGGATTCCCCGACGGGCTGGACACCATGTTGGGGGAGCGAGGCATCAACCTGTCCGGTGGCCAGCGCCAGCGCGCCGCGCTCGCCCGGGCGCTCGCCCGCGATCCGACCATCCTCGTCCTGGACGACGCCCTCAGCGCGGTCGACACGCACACGGAGGCGCGCATCCTGGACGGCCTGGCCAGGGTCCTCCCCGACCGGACCGCCCTGGTCGTCAGCCACCGGGTCACGGCCGTAAAGGACGCCGACATCATCCTCGTGCTCGACGGTGGACGCGTGGTAGAGCGCGGCACCCACTCCGAGCTGCTGGCCAGGGACGGACTCTACGCGCGCTTGCTCCGGCGGCAGTTGCTGGAGGAGGAGGTCGAGGAGCGCGGTGACGCGCTTGTCCCCGCCTAGGGCCCCCTCTAGCTTTCGTCCAATGTCTCGACGCACAGCCGACATCCTCCTCGTTGAGGACGACTCCCTCTTGCGCCGTGCCTTCTCGCTTCTCCTTCAGGACGCCGGCTACAGCGTCCGGGAGGCGGGGACCGCGGCGGACGCGATCGCCCAGGCGCGGGACCATCCGCCCGCGATCGTGTTGCTGGACATGGGCCTACCCGATCGCCCCGGGTTCGAGGTCGCGCGCGTTCTGCGCGGGATGCCCGAAACCGCGGACGTCCCGATCGCGGCGCTTACGGGCCGCTTCGGATTCGAAGAGGAGATGGCCTGCCGGAACGCCGGCTGCACGCACTTCTTCCCGAAACCCATCGAGCCGCGCGAGCTGATTCGCCGGCTCCCGGCCATCCTGGAGGCACCGGCCGGCGGATCCTCCTGACCCGCGGCGGTGCCCCGCACCGTGCCCGCCGCCGACAGGACTCCGAGCGCCCCCCCGGCCCCGCCGCCGGGCCGCGGTAAGCCTCCGCCCGGGCAGCCCGAACGGCGCGGCTGGAGACGTCGCTTCTGGGACCGCTTCTTCCGCCTGCTCTATCGGATCAAGTACCTCCCGTTCGCCAGGGAGCGGCGCATGCGAGCCGAAGCGCCCCGGCGCGGCTTCGTCGCCATCCAATTGGACGCACTCGCCTACGATGACCTGGAGCGGGCGATCCGCAACGGCTACGCGCCGACCATCAAGGGACTGATCGAGAAGGAGGGTTGGGCGCTACGCCGCTTTGCGGCGGGCCTGCCGAGCACCACGCCCGCCGCCCAGGCGGCCATCTTCTACGGCACGAAGGACGGAATCCCGGGGTTCCGGTTCTACGAGAAGGGCGACGACAGGCTGCTCATCGGCTCCAAGCCCGCGGCCATGCAAGTCATCCGCGACCGGCTTCCCGAGAGCGGCGTGCTGGACGGCGGCTCGAGCTACGTCAACCTCTTCGACGGAGGCGCCGCCCGTTCCGCGTTCACGATGGCCGCGCGCGAGCCGCAGCCGCTCCTCGCCAACCTGGGGGGCACGCGCGTCGCGCTCCTGCTGCTCTTCCACCCCGTCCGCACGCTGCGCATGGTCCTGGTCAGCGGGCTCGAGTACATCCGCGAAGAGCGGGATCGCTTCGTCAGCCAGCTCAGGGGCAGGTCCACCTGGTACTGGTGGTATCTGCCGCTGCTGCACATCGGCACGAGCGTGGTCCTACGTGAACTCCAGACGCTCGCGGTGCTGCTGGACATCTACGTGGGGGTCCCCTCCATCTACACCACGTACAACGTCTACGACGAGTTCGCGCACCACTTCGGCCCGTCGTCGCGTACCGCCATGAAGAGCGTGCGCGCGCTCGACCGCCGCGTGCGCGAAATCGTGCGCATGACCCGGCGCAGCCCGGGCCGGCCCTATGATGTGTACGTGCTCAGCGACCACGGGCAGACGCCTTCGGAGCCGTATCGCATGACCTACGGCGAGACGCTCGGCCAGACCATCGAGGCCGCCGCCAAAAAGGGCGTGGCGGTGCTGGCGGGCTCGGGCGTGTACGCTCCGCCGCGGGAGACGCTGGACTTCCTGCTGCGCGAGGCGGAGGCGGTGGCCGACGCGTCCCACAGCGAGATCACGCGCGCGATCGGTCCGCGGCTCATTCGTTGGCTCAGGAGCCAGTACAGCGTCTTTCCGCTCGTCGCCGAGACCACGCGGGTGGCCGACGACCGGGAGCTGGTGGTCACCTACTCCTCCTCCCTCGCGCACGTGTACTGGACCGACCCGCCCGAGCCGCTGGAGTTGCGCCACATCCAGGAGGATCCGCGCAAACAGGCGCTCTACTACTTCCTGGTGGCCCATTCCGGAATCGGCGTGGTGGTGACCCGCTTCCAGGACGGCGCGCACGTGGAGGGCCGCGGAGGGCGCGCGGTGATAGACCCGGCGGGCGAGCTGGTGGTGCTGGACGGCGAGAACCCGCTGGAGGACTACGGCACGGGGCACGAGGCGAGGATGGCCGTCGCGCACCTGGCCGCACTAAGCAACTCCGGCGACCTGGTCCTGTTCGGCGCCTACGACCCGGAGTCCGATACCTGCGTCTGCTTCGACGACCAGGTGGGCGCGCACGGTGCGCTGGGCGGCCGCCAGTTCTGGCCCTTCTTCCTGAGCGCGGACGGCACCGTCCCTGAGGACCTCGAGCTGCGCGACCCGCTGGACCTGCACCCCGTGTTCGCGCGCTACCCGCTGAAGGGGGGCGCGCCTCAGTCCGAGCTCATCCAGAGCCGGTAGGCGATCAGCTTGTAGAGCAGCTTGGCGGCCAGGACATCCGGCGCATGGAGGCCCTGAACCGGGGCCAGCTCGACGATGTCGGCGGCGTGCACCCGACGGGTCTCGCACACCCGCCGCAACAGCTCGAGCACGGGATACCAACCCAACCCACCCGGCTCGGGTGTGCCCGTGGACGGCATCAGCGCTGGGTCGAACCCATCCACGTCCAGCGTTATGTAGACGTCGGGCCCCAGCGCGTCCACGGCTTCCTCGACCCACCCATCGTCGGCGTGTATGTCATCGGCGAAGAAGATCCGCACCCCGTCGCGCTGGTCCGCGAAGCGCTTCTCGTCGGACGTCAGCGCCCGGACGCCGACCGCGACGATGCCCACCCTGTCCGCCACCCGGTGCATCACGCTGGCGTGCGAGTAGGCGGTCCCCTCGTAGGCCGGGCGCAGGTCCGTGTGCGCGTCCAACTGCAGCACGCTCAGCCGCCGGCCGTCCGCCTCGAGCCTGTCTGCCCAGGCCAGCACCGGCTCGGCGGTTATGGAGTGCTCGCCGCCGAGCGCGACGACGAACTTGCCGTCGGCCTCCTCGAGCAGAGCGCGATAGGCCGCGGCCAGCTCGGCGCACGCCGCTTCCGGTCCCGCGCGGCTGAGCTCCAGCGGAGGGAGCGTGGCGATGCCGGGCGTCCACGGTTCGCGGTCCAACTCCTGATCGTAGAGCTCCAGGTAGCGCGACGCGTCCAGGATGGCTCGCGGGCCGGCCTTCGCGCCGCCGCCGTAGCTCGTGGTCGACTCGTAGGGCACGGGCAGGATCACCGCGCGGGCGTCGGCGAAGCGAGACGCGTCCTCGTCCAGGCCCAGGAACGTGTGCGGGAGCTCCCACGGGAGCGCGCGGAGCGAATCGGGCGGGTCGGGCACGGTGGAGCCCTCCCCCGGCGCCGCTGAGCCGGTGCCGCGGCCGGCCGCCGCGGCGTCTCGCCGGTTAGGCAACGAACGTGGCCGGCCGAGTGCCGCCGTTCAGAGGTCGATCGGGCAGGTGAGACCCTCCCATTTGATCTCGGCGCCGCGCGCCTGGCATTTGGCGCACAGTCCGTACGTCTGGATCCGATACTTCACGGGCCGAAATCCGTGCGCGCCGGCCACGCGCTCCTGGAGTCGCTCCAGCTCGGGGTCCTCCACCTCGGTCACCGTGCCGCACTCCGTGCATACCAGGTGGCCCCGCACGGGACCCTGGCCGAACAGGTGCTCGTAGCGCTTGAACCCCTCTCCGAAGTCGTGCTCCGCCACGAGGCCGCTCTTCACCATCGTCTCGAGAGTCCGATAGATCGTGGCCTTGCCGATGCGCTCACCGCTTTTCCTGAGACGCTCCTCGATCTCCTCGACCGACAGATGTTCGGAGGAGGAAAACACGATCTCGGCGACCGCCTCCCGTTGCTGGGTGACGGGCAGGCCCTGCTCTCTCAGGTAGCGCCTGAAGAGGTTGACGAAGGCCGCCGACGGCGCCGCCGCTTGAGCTCGCTTCACCGTTCCCTCCTCAGGTCGGTCCCGCGCCCGGCCATCATGCGCGCGTCCCTATGGCTCGATCGGGGTGGGCTCGGCAACGAGAGGCTCCGCCGCGAGGAGCGTTCTCATGTCCGCCCACTTGTCCGCCGCACCTCCGATCTCGAAGGCACGCGGTCCTCTGCCCACCAGGTCCTCCCCGAGCCTGCGCACGACGCCTTCGAGCAACCCCGGCACCCTGTCCTGGGGCACCTCGCCCTGCTCCACAACCTCCACGTGACTGGAGGGTTCTCGGCGCCGAGACGCGCCCTCCGGAAGCTGCTCGACCACGAGTCGCGCGGTCACGAGGCGCCTGCGACCCGGTTGTTCCGCGAAGGCGGACGCCACCAGGAGCGCGGCGGGCACGCCACGGATTTCACGCGGGGGAAAAGCCCAGATCCGGTCCGCGGCGTCCACTCCCAGGAGCTCCTCCAGCGGATCCAGCACTGCGCGGTATGCCGCCCCGGCCTCCGCGCGCGCCTCGGCCTCGGGATCCAGGCCCCTTACCACCGGGCCGCCTCGCAGCTCGGCGCCGGGGCTCACGCGACCCCCACCGAGGTCCGCTCGACCGACGCGGGCGCGGCTTGCTGCACGTGGTCCCGCAGCACGTGCAGGAAATCCTGCGCGTTCGTGATCACGCCGAACGCCTGGAGAGTGCCCCGGTCCTTGAGCTTGCTCACCAGGAATTCGGACGAGTCGACCGCGATGGTGGTGAGTCCGCGCAGCTCTCCGCCCTCGTCGCGGTAGTAGGACGGCAGCATGTTGCCGAACGCGATGGAGTGCAGCGCGGTCGCGATCATCACCACCATGGTCGCGCGCACGGCCTGCTCCCGCATCGCCTCCTGGCCGGCGGCGACGTCCTGGATCACTTCGGGAATCGGACCGTCGTCGCGAATGGAGCCGCACAGCACCAGCGGCACGTCGCGGGTCACGCACGCGTGCATGATGCCGTCGGTGAGGATACCCTGCTCGACCGCGGCCGCCAGAGATCCCGCGCCGCGGACCTTGTTGATGGCGCGCATGTGGAAGGCGTGCCCGCCCCTGACCGGCCGGCCCTTGTGGTCCATGCCCAGCGTCGTCCCCATCATGGCCTGCTCGATGTCGTGAACGGCTATGGCGTTGCCCCCCAGCAGCGCGTCGACGAAGCCGTTGTGCACGAACCAACTCACGGCGTCGCGGCCGCGCGAGTGCAGCACCGCGGGCCCCAGCACCCACACGACGTGGCCGCCGTGCGCGCGTTCACGAATGAGCGCCTGAGCCATGGCCTCGTAATCGACGGGCTTCTCGCGGCTGACCTCCGAAGTCATGAACTGAAACTCCTCGGACTCCTCCCCTTCCTCTCGGAACCCGTTGGGGTGCACCAGTATGCCTTGGCTGCCGTCCTCGGCGAGCCCCAGCGCGACGGGCTGGCCGGCGCGCACCAGCCTGCCTTCGCGAACCTCCAGCGTGCCGTCGGGCAGCAGCACGATCGCCGAATCCATGCGCGGCCGCTCGGGCAGCCGCCAGTCGCCGCCGACGCGCACGTAGGTGGGCAGGTTGGTGGTCGAGAAATAGCCTTCGGGGAGCACGCCGTCGGCGGGAGCTTCGGCGAAGCGCGCGTCGGGCGCGTCCAGGAGCGGTTCCGCCGTGAAAGCAGGCGGCTCGTAACGGGTCTGCATGCTGGAAACCTACTCGAAACGGGTCGTCGCGCTCAAGCCGCAAGGGGGGCTCCCCCCCTTCCGCGGAGCCTTCAATCCTCCGCCAGCTTCCTCAGCGCCGCCCGCGCGGTGGCCAGAACGCGCTCGCGGGCCTCCTCCAGCGGCGCCCCGATCACCGCGCCGGCCGCCTTGACGTGGCCCCCGCCGCCGAGGGCGCGAGCGATCTCGTTGACGTCGGCGCGCCCGTTGGAGCGAAGCGAAACCTTGGTGCTGCCGTCCTTGACCCCGCGCAGCAGGATGGCGATTTCGGTGCCCCGCACCATGCGGGCGTGGTCGGTAATCGGCTCGAAATCGGCCGCCGTCGCCCCGACCTCCCGCACCACCTCGAACGGGACGCTGATCCAGGTGAGCGGCAGCTCCGGATCGGTCTCGAGCCGCGCCAGAGCTTCTCGCAACAGGTGCAGGCGGGCGAGCGAAGCGGTCGCGTAGATTTTGCGGTAGAGCCGCTCCGGGTCCACACCTCGCGCCAGCAAAACCGCCGCGATGGCGTGCGTACGCGGCTCCGTGTTGGAGTAGCGGAACGAGCCCGTATCGGTGAGAATCGCGGCGTAGATGCCTTCGACCACCGCGCGCGACCAGGCGACCGGCTGGCCCAGCTCCTCGGCGCGAACCAGGAGGTCGAACACGAGCTCCCCGGTCGCCGACGCGCCCGGGTCCACCACGCCGGCCGCCTGAAGAGGGTTCTCGCCGGGCGGGTGGTGGTCGAGGAGCGCGAGCGTCTTGCCCGGGATGCGCTTGGCCAGGCGGCCGAGGCGTTCGGCGTCACCGGTGTCCAGGACGACGACCAGGTCGGCGCGCTCGAGCGCCGTCCTTCCCTCGGCGGTCCCTCCATCGGCCACCGTAGACGGATCCTCCAGCAGGAAGCGGAAATCCTGGGGAAACGGAGTCGGGTTGACGATGGAGACGTGCACGCCGCGCTGCGCGAGCCAGGCCGCCATGGCCGCCTCCGAGCCAGCCCCGTCGCCGTCGGCGTTGACGTGCGTCGTCAGCGCCACCCGTTCCGCCGCCGCGACCGCCTCGAGCACGGCGTCCAGCCCGGGTATGCGCTCGGCCGAGATGCGCGCCGCCGCTCCGGGCGCCGCCGCCCGGGTCGTCATCCGGACCCCCGCCATGCCGCGCAAGCCATTACCACCGCCGTGGTCGATCGTCCCCACCCCGTCATCGCACCTCCCCGTTCGGCGCACCCGGAAGACGCTTGCGCGCCTTGGCCCAGGTGGACGCCGCGTGCACCGCCCACGAGGAGAACCTACCGCGCACCGAGCCGCTCCGCAGCGCCTCCAGGAACGAGTCCGCTGTCATCTCGAACGGCGGCACTTCGACGTACGCCCGACCCACCTCGCGCAGCGTGTGCGCGTCCGATCCGGCGCCCAGCGGCACGCGACGCCCGGCGGCCCACGCCACGGCGCGGTCGTTGAGCGCCTGCACGTGGAGCCGCGCGTTGAATCCCTCCAGCGCGTCCACGTGCTCCTCGATGACCTCGAGAACGCGGCCGTCGCCACCCTTGCCGGGTGCGAACGGGTGCGGGACGTATACGATCCCGCCCTGCGCGTGGATGCGGCGGCACGTCTCCTCCGCGCCGGTGCCCGCGGGGATGTGCTCGGTCAGAAACAGGCCGATCACGTCGACTCCCTCGGCCGTCTTCACCTCCTCACCGGCGATGACCCGGTCCGGGTAGCGCTCGTGGAGCGCGAGCGCGGTCGACAAATGGTTGTGATCGGTGACGCAGATGCGGTCCAGGCCCCTGGCCAGCGCGGTCTCCACGACCGCCACCGGGTCGCTGAGGCAGTCGAAGGACCTGGCGGTGTGCAGGTGCATGTCGACGCGCAACCGGTCCTGGCCCTCAGCCACGATCGCGCGACGCCTTCAGGCTCGCCTCGCCGATGAGGCGCCACACCCGGGTGGCTTCCGCCGCCAGGTCGTCGAGCCCCGCCTCGTTGTCGATCACGCGGTCGGCCAGGTCGATCTTCTCCTCGGAGGGCATCTGGGCGTCTATCCGGGCTGCCGCGTTGTCGGGGTCCATGCCCCGGTGCGCCACCAGGCGCGCGAGCCTCGTCTGAACCGGAGCGTGCACGTGCACCACCTCGTCGAACTCTCCCTGCAGCCCCACCTCGAAGAGCAGCGGGATGTCGTGCACGACCACCACCGGAGCCTCCACCTCTCGCCGCGCCTCCGAACCGGACTCGAGCGCCTCGGTGACCGCCTCGCGTTCGGCGAGCGGGCGCAGGCGCGCGACCTCCGGATGGAGGATCCCCTCCAGGCGGCGCCGCTGGTCCGGGTCCGAGAAGACGACGTCGGCGAGCGCGGCCCGGTCCAGCGAGCCGTCCGCGGACAGAACGCCCGGGCCGAACGCGTCGACCACCGCGGCCAGGCCGGCCGACCCCGGCTCCACCGCGCGCCGCGCCAATACGTCGGCGTCGATGATCGGTGCGCCGAGCCGCTTCCAGACCGCGGCCACCTCCGACTTGCCTGCGGCGATGTTCCCGGTCAGCCCCACGCGGTAGACGCGCGCTGCGTGCGTTGCGCCGCTCACGACGGCCCGTGACAATACGCCGCCACCCGGAACCCCGGGATGACGCGCTGGTGCCGAGGAAGCATGACCGACAACGCCGTCCCTGGCTCGCCGCCACCGTCGCGCCGTCGCCTGCACGCGGCCATCGCGCTCGCGGCGCTGTTGACGTTCCTGATCGCCTGGACGCTGCTCCTGCGGCGCATGGGCGCGGAAGGACTCGTCGAGCGCATCGGCGTCCGCAACGGCTATCTCCTGGTGTTCACGGTGGCCGCCGCCGGAGGGCTGTCGACCCTCACGTCGGTGGCGTTGTACACGACGGTCGCGACCCTGGCGGCCGGCGGTTTGAACCCGGTGGTGCTGGGGCTGTTCGCGGGCACCGGCCTCACCATCGGCGATTCTCTCTTCTTTCTCGTCGGTCTCGAGGGACGCCGAGTATCCTCGGGGCGGCTGGAACGCCGACTGGAGCGCATGTCGGCCTGGCTCGAGCGCCGGCCCGGCTGGGCGCTGCGGCTGGCCATCTTCGTATACGCCGGGCTGACGCCGTTTCCGAACGACGTGATGGTGATGGCCATCGCCGCGGCGGGGGTCCGGTACCGACTCATCGTTCCGTCCCTGCTCGCGGGCAACCTCGTCCTGGCGACGCTGACCGCGCTGCTCGGTGACGGCTTCTCACGGGCTTGGTTCGGCTGAATCGTGCGGCGGCGGGCGGTTGCCTCAGCGGTCCCTGCCGACTGATTCCCTGACGTCGTCCTCGCTGCCCGGGCGCTGATCGGGCCCCGGCGACACCACCGTGATCGAGTCGCCATAGAGGAGCATGTAGTACGGGGAGCCCCACTTGTCGAGGCCGCCCGTGCCGGAAATCGTGCGCCGCTGCATGTAGGAGGAGAAGTCCTGCGGCCGCGGCAGCGGTTGGCCCGACATTTCTCTGCTCTGCAGCTCCCGCGCGAGGGTGCGCGCCTCGTTGCGTACCGACCACCGGAACACCTGGTCGCGCGCGTTCCTCCAGAGCCGACCGATGGTGTTGTCCACCAGCCGCTTCCCCGGCGCCAGCACCGGTCCGGCGACCTCCCGAACCGGCGGAATGGCCAGCACCGCGGCCAGAAGGAGCCCGATTACCAGCAGCGTGCGCGGCTTGATGACCCCGGCCTCGGAATTCACCCGCGCACGCGAACGCGCCGCCCGGGACTGGGCCGCGCTCCAGTCCAGGTAGCTATCCACGGGGCCGAGGGGGATGTCAGTGTCGTCCGAGCCGTAGGCCGTCTCCAGTCTCCACGCCAGATAGCTCGCCGGCGGCAGGGGAAGAAAAGGCGGCCTGAGGTACCAGCGGCGTCGCCGAAAGCGCCACGCCGCCCCGGCGAGCCGGAGCGCGAGTCGCGGGCGCAGCGCCGCCCGTACCAGCAGCCGAGCGAAGGTGCGGGTTCGTGACACGATTCGTCGTCGTCTTCGAAGCGGGACTCCCGTGCTCGCAAGGTGGCGGCCAAACCCCGCCCTGTAAACGGGCTTCGGGGGTGGACCCCCTTTCCGCCCTCGGGTATAATAGCCGCCCGCCGCGGGGCACCGACGCGACGGCGCGGCCGCCCGGCGGCCCCGCCCGCGAGCTCCGCCCAGCGAACCCGTTCCAGATCCAGATGGCCACCAAGGCTACGCCGACGAAAAGCGACGCCCACGCGGGCGGCCTCCCAGCCGAAAAGCTGCTCGACTTCTATCGCACGATGGTCGCCGCCCGCGCCACGGACGACAAGGAGATCCAGCTCAAGCGGCAGAACAAGATCTTCTTCCAGATTTCGGGCGCCGGGCACGAGGCGGTCCAGGTGGCGGTCGCCGATCTTGTGCGCCCGGGATCGGACTGGTTCTACCTGTACTACAGGGACCGAGCGCTGTCCCAGGCGCTCGGCATGACCCCCTACGAGCATTTCCTGCAGGCAGCGGGGGCCGAATCCGACCCGTCCAGCGGCGGGCGCCAGATGCCCTCGCATTGGGGGCACCGGCCGCTGCGCATCATGAGCACTTCGTCGCCCACGGGAACGCAGTTCCTGCAGGCGGTGGGAACCGCCGAGGCCGGCGAGCGCGCGCGCCGCGACGTCGACATGCGGGCCGCGCTCGAGAGCTTCGAGGACGACGAGATCGTGCTCTGTACGACGGGCGAGGGACAGACCTCCGAGGGGGAGTTCTGGGAGGCCCTCAACACGGCGTGCAACCTGCGGCTGCCGGTCCTCTTTCTGGTGGAGGACAACGGCTACGCCATTTCGGTCCCCGTGGAGGTGAACACCGCCGGCGGCAAGATCAGCGATCTGGTCCGCTCCTTCCCGGACCTGTTCGTCGAGGAATTCGACGGCTGTGACGTGGAGGCGAGCCACGCGGCGGCGGGTCGCGCCGTGACGCACTGCCGCTCGCGCCAGGGTCCCGCGCTTCTGCACGCCCAAGTGGTGCGCCCGTACTCGCACTCGATGTCCGATGACGAGCGCACGTACAAGCCGTCGTCGCAGATCGAGGAGGACTCCAGGCGCGATCCCATCGCGTTGCTCGGGGGGCGCCTGGTCGCGTTGGGCGCCGCGACCGAGGAGGAGCTCGCGGCGTTGGCCGAGAACGCTCGCGAACGGGTGCAGGAGGCGGCCGATCGCGCGCTGGCGCAGCCGCAGCCCGATCGCGCCAGCGTGCTCGACTTCCTGTACTCGCCCGACATCGACCCGACCTCGGCGGACTTCGACACGGAGGACACGCCGGAGCACAGCGGCGACGAAACGACGATGGTCGATCTCATCAACATCGCGATGCGCGAGGAGATGAGCCGTGATCCGCGCATCGTCGTATTCGGCCAGGACGTGGCGGACGCCAGCCGGGAGGACGCCCTGGAGGAGGTCAAGGGCAAGGGCGGCGTGTTCAAGTGCACGGCGGGCCTGCAGCGGCGTTTCGGCTCGAATCGGGTCTTCAACAGCCCGCTCGCCGAGGCCAACATCGCCGGGCGCGCGATCGGCATGGCGCTGCGCGGGCTGAAGCCCGTCGTCGAGATCCAGTTCTTCGACTACATCTGGCCCGCCTTCATGCAGATCCGCAACGAGCTCGCGACCATGCGCTACCGCTCGGGTGGCAACTGGTCCTCCCCCCTCGTCGTGCGCGTCGCGTACGGGGGCTACCTCAAGGGGGGCGCGATCTACCACTCGCAGACAGGCGAGACGCTCTTCACCCACAGCCCGGGGCTACGCGTCGTGCTGCCCTCCAACGCGGAAGACGCCAACGGGTTGCTGCGCACCGCGATCCGCTGCGACGATCCGGTCATCTTCCTGGAGCACAAGCACCTCTACCGCCAGATCCACAACAAGGGCCGCGATCCCGGACCGAACTACATGATCCCGCTCGGCAAGGCCAAGGTCGTGCGCGAAGGCGCCGACCTCACGGTGGTCGCGTGCGGTGCGCTGGTGAAGCGCTCGCTCGACGCGGCGAAGAAAGCCGAGGAGCGAGGGATCGACGTAGAGGTCATAGACCTGCGCAGCTTGAGCCCGCTCGACATGGAGTCCATCGCGGCGTCCGTCCGCAAGACCAACAAGGTCATCGTCGCGCACGAGGACTCGCTGTCGTGGGGGTTCGGCTCGGAGATCTCGGCGCGCATCGCCGACGAGTTGTTCGAGTGGCTCGACGGACCCGTCAGGCGGGTGGCCTCGCTGGACACGTGGGTGGCGTACGCGCCGGACCTCGAGGCCGAGATCCTGCCCGACGCCGACGACGTGTTCCGGGCCGTGGAAGAGCTGGCGGCGTTCTAGCCGCCGGTTCACGACGGCGGCCGCCGCGCCGCGTCCGATGACCCGCCTCACCGCCTTCCTGCGCGGCTACATGCGACCAGGACCGGGCGTCGCCATCTCTCAGGAAACGCGTTTCGAGGGGCCGGGCGGAACGACTCCCGCGACGCTGCACCTGCCTCGGCGCCGGCGCCGGCCGCTGTCCGGCTGGGTGGTGCTGCACGGACTGACCCGAAACGGGCGGACGCACGAGGGCCTGGTTCGCTTCTCGCGCGCGCTGGCGGCGACGGGACACGCCGTGTTCGTGCCCGAAATCGTCGAATGGCGCGAGCTGCGCGTCCGTCCCGCGGTGGCGGTCCCGCTCATTCGGTCGGCGGTCCGGGCGTTGGACGAGTTGGAGATCACCCAGCCGGGCGGGGTGGGACTCATGGGGTTTTCCTTCGGCGCCACCCAGGGACTCATCGCGGCGGCCGATCCGGCCACGGGCGAACACCTCAGGGGCGTCGCGGCCTGGGGTGGCTATCGGGACCTGCGCCGGCTGTTTCTGTTCGGGCTGACCGGTCGCCACGACCTGGACGGACGGTCCTACGCGGTGGCGCCCGACCCGTACGGCGGCTGGGTGATGGGCTCCAACTATCTCACGCGCATTTCCGGGTACGAGGATCGCGCCCCGGCCGCGGCGGCGCTCCGGCGTCTGGCCGTGGCTGCCGGCGACACCGCGGTCTACGCGGGCTCGGCCGGGTTCGACTCCGTCAGGGAAAAGGTGGGGGCCGCCCTCACGGGACCTGACCGCGACGTCTTCGACCTGCTGGCGCCGCCGTCCACGGCGTGGTCGCCCGCCGGAGAGGCGCGGGAGGAAGCGAAGCGATTGGCGCTGGCGCTGGCCGACGCCGCGCTGGAGGCCGAGCCGCTGCTGGATCCCGGCTCCGCCCTCGCCGGGCTGCGGGTGCCGACCATCATCGCGCACGGCCGCGACGACCGGCTGGTGCCCTTTACCGAGGCGCAGCGGCTGGCGAGGGCGCTACCGCCGGATACCCTGCGGCGCGCCACCGTCACCGGCCTGTTCGCGCACTCCGGAGGGGCTACCCGCGCGGTCGGCCCCATCGGGCTCGCGCGGGAAACCGGACGATTCCTGGCTCTGCTGCGCGCGATTCTGGCGCTCGCGAAAGGGGATCGAGACTCCGCGGGGCGAACCGACTAGGACTCAGGGCAATCGGCGCCCGACCAGATAACCGGCCACCACCGCGGCGCCCAGCGCGAGCACGGGCCGACGCATGACCGCCTGCTCGACCGCCGCGATCTTTTCATTGGACTCGGTGCGCGCCCGGGGATGCGGGTCCGAAGACGCGCCCGGCTCGCCCCCCTTCCGTGCACGCGCCCAGCTCGTCGCCCTGCGCACCGCGTCCGCGGCTCGCCGCGCGCCGGCCGTGGCGGTCTCCTCTGCGCGTCGGCGAATTTGCTCGACTGTGCGCTGCTCTTTCATGCCGTAAGGCCTCACATTCGCTAGGCGCGGGAACGCCTCCCGGCGGGGCTTCGAAGACGCCCGCGGCCCCCGTCGTCGGACGCCTCAGGAACCCGCGCGGCGCCTTTCGTGATTCGCGTGCCGGGATGGAGTCGCGACACCCAAAGTCGAACAGGAGCCAATATGCACTCCAGGATCGCCAGAATGTTCCTCGCCGGAGGCTTCGTCGCGTTCGCGGCGTGCGCCGATTCGGGCGAGACCGCGGTGGACGACGCCGCCGACGCGGTGGAAGAGGCCGCCGACGCGGTGGAAGAGGCCGTAGGGGCAGCGGCAGCGGCCGTGGACACCACCGCCGAAGCCGTCTGGGCCTACATGCAGGAGTCGGCCTACGCCGACTGGGCGCTGTGGCCCGGCACCGGTGAGCAGTACCAGGGCGGCGAGCCGCACGGCGCGCTGCTCACGACGTACATGAACGACGTCGCCGCGGAGGCGCTCGAAGCGGGCGCCGCGGAGCTGCCCGCGGGCGCGTTCGTGGTGAAGGAGAACTTCATGCCGGACGGCACCCTCGGGGCCGTGACGACGATGTACAAGACCGGCAACAACTACAACCCGGACCACAACAACTGGTGGTTCGCCAAGTTCATGCCGGACGGCACGCCCGACCAGACGCCCGACGGCATGGCGATGGCCGGACGCCTGGGTGGTTGCCAGAACTGCCACGGCGCCGCTGCCGAGAACGACTACATCCTCACCGGGCCGCTGCAGACGGCTTCGGCGGACGAGGGTGCGGGAGGCGCCGCTGGGCGCTAGTCTGTCTCGACCCTGACACGGCGGTCCTGGGAGCGCCGACCCTTCTCGGGGTCGGCGCTTTTGGTTGGCAACCCCATTTTTTGCCTGGAACGAATGCGCATCGTCTCACTTCTCGCCAGCGCCACCGAGATCGTCACCGAGTTGGGCCTCGCCGATCAGCTCGTGGGCATCTCCCACGAGTGCGACTTCCCCGCGGCGGTGCTGGACCGACCGCGAGTCAGTCGGCCGCGCTTCGACCCGACCGGCCTGGACAGCGGGCAGATCGACCGCGCGGTGCGCGCGACGATGGCCGAATTCGGCGCCGTGTACGAGTTGGACGCGGAGCGACTCGCCGGGCTCGACCCGGACGTGATCCTCTCCCAGGCGGTGTGCGAGGTGTGCGCGGTGCCCACTCCCGGGGTGCTCGAGCTTGTGTCCGAGAGCGGCCTGGGCGCGGACGTGCTCAGCCTGGACGCGCACAAGCTGGCCGAGATCCTCGATACGGTGGTGGCCGTCGGTGAAGCGACCGGCACCGAGGATCGGGCGCGCGCCCTGCGCGCGGGGCTGCAGGGGCGCGTCGACGCCGTGGCCACGGCGGTGAGCGGCAGGCCCCGGCCGCGACTGCTCGGTATCGAGTGGCTCGACCCGCCGTTCGTGCCCGGGCACTGGGTGCCCGAGGTGATCGCGGCCGCGGGCGCGCGCAGCCTGGCCGGCGAGGCGGGAGCCCGGTCGGTGGACGTCACCTGGGACTCGCTGCGCGGGCTGGATCCCGACGCCCTGCTGATCATGCCTTGCGGGTACGATCTGGCCGCCTCGCGCGCCGACGCCGACCGCCACGCGGAGGAGCTCCTGTCGGTCGCGCCGCGCGCGATCGCCGAGAGGCGCGCGTGGGTCGTGGACGCCTCCTCGTACTTCAACCGCTCGGGCCCGCGCGTCGTGCGCGGCATAGAGATTCTCGCGGCCCTCCTGCACCCCGGCCTGTTCCCGCCACCGGCGTTGGACGAGGCGGCCGTCTGGACGCCTCCCTCCTGAGGGGCGACGCGACGGAGGCCCGGCCGCGCGGCGGCGTGCCCGCGGTCGATGCCCTCCTCGGAGGGTACCTGATCGTCGGCTCGGGGGCGCTGCTGTTCCCGGGCAGACCGGAGGCGTGGCCTCTGTGGCTGGCGGTACACGTCGCGGGCGCCCTGCTCCTGCTCGCTCCCGGCCCGGTGCGCGGCTGGCGCGCGGCGGCGGCGCGGCGCGCCCCGCGCGCCGCGCGCTTCGTGGCCGACTGGTATCCGCTGCTGCTCGTGCCCGCGTTCTACTTCGACCTGTCGATCCTGAACGTGGCGGTCCACGAGGGCCGCTACTTCGACGACCTGGTGCAGTCGTGGGATACGGCTCTGTTCGGGGGCCAGCCCAGCCGCGACCTCGCCGCCCGCTGGCCCAACCTTTTCCTGTCCGAGAGCCTCCATCTTTCGTATCTGGCGTACTACCCGATCATCTACGTACCCCCCATCGCGCTGTACGCGGCTGGCCGGCGGGGGGCGTTTCGAGAGCTCGTGCTTGCTGTGATGGTCACGTTCGTGGCGCACTACCTCTTCTTCATCTTCCTGCCGGTGCAGGGACCCCGGTACGTCTTCGCCGCGCCGACGGGGGGCATCGAGTCGGGGCCCGTGTACAGAGCCACGCACTGGCTGCTGGGCAACACGTCGAGCCGCGGCACCGCGTTCCCGTCCTCCCACGTGGGTGTGGCCACCGCCATTTCCGTCACGCTCCTCAGGTACGCTCCCCGGATGGGCGTCGTCACGGCGCTGCTCACCGTGCTGCTGGGCTTCGGAGCGGTGTACGGCGGCTTCCACTACGCCACCGACGCGTGGGTCGGGGTCGCGTTCGGGTTGGCCGCGGCGCTGGCGCTGGGGGCGGCCCGCCCTGCACCGGCCGAGGGTACGGGTTCACCAATTGGGTAGGCGGTGATAGAGTTCATCGGATCGCCCCGCGGGCCGGTCGGACCATTCGGCTGCCCCGGCTGACCGTTGGCCGAATCCCGTTTGGCGGGCAAAGCAAACGCGTGCGTGTTGGATGGTAACGAACATTCATCGGTCATGATCATGTCGGCGATGCGCCTTTCGATAAACGAGCGGGCCCGCTTCGGAGCCCGCGTCCACGCCCGCTGGACGGGCGCCCTCGTGGCCTTGTCGGTAGCCGCCGCGCTGCCGACCGCCCTGCCCCTGGCCGGGCAGACTTCGGACGGTCCCCAACCCCGCTCCTTCGTGATTCCGCGGATCGAAGCGGATGTCCTGGTGGACGGTCACCTGGACGAGCGGGTGTGGGCCGAGGCGGCCGTCCTGGATGGCTTCCACCAGTACGAGCCCATCGACGGCAGACCGGCCGAGGAGCGCACCGAAGTGCTCGTGTGGTACGCCCCCGACGCCATCGTCTTCGGCGTGCGCGCCTACGACAGCAAGCCGGAAAGCGTCCGCGCGACCAACGCAGACCGGGACGCGATCGGCAGCGACGACCACATCCAGATCTTCCTGGACACGTTCAACGACAAGCGCCGCGCCTATCTGTTCGCCGTGAACCCACTGGGGGTCCAGGAGGACGGGGTGCGAACGGAGGGCGCGGTGTCGGCGGGCAACATCTTCGGCGGGTCGGTGGACACCAACCCCGACTTCATATTCGAGTCGGCGGGCAGGCTGACCGAGGAGGGGTACGTAGTCGAGGTGCGCGTCCCCTTCAAGAGCCTGCGCTTCTCCACCGACGGCGAGCAGACCTGGGGACTCAACATCCTGCGGCAGGTGCAGCGCACCGGCTACCGGGACACGTGGACCGACGTGCGCCGCGCCAACGCCAGCTTCCTTCTGCAAGCGGGGTCCATGTCCGGGTTGCGAGACCTGGAACGGGGCGTGGTAGTGGAGGTGCAGCCCTTCGTCACCGGGGCGATACAGGGCCGGCGCACGGAGACGGGAGGCTTTGACCGGGACGATCTGGATTCGGACGCCGGCGCCAACTTCAGGCTCGGCTTCACCAGCGCGACGCTGGACGCCACCGTCAACCCGGACTTCAGCCAGGTCGAGACCGACGTTGGCCAGGTCACAGTGAACGAGCGCTTCGACCTGTTCTTCCCGGAGAAGCGCCCGTTTTTCCTCGAAGGCATCGAGCTGTTCAGTACGCCCAACCAGCTCATCTACACGCGCCGCATCCTGAACCCGCTCGGCGGAGGCAAGCTGACGGGCAAGGTGGGTCGGGTCGGCTTCGCCTACCTGACCGCCTACGATGAGACTCCCGACGGCACGGACGCGCTCTTCAACATTGCGCGACTGCGAGGAGACTTCGGGGAAAGTTCGATCGCCGGCATCACGGTCACCGACCGCAGCGTGATCGACAGCCCCGACTACAGCCGCGTCGTCGCCGGCGACGTGCGCTACGTCTTCGGCACCATGTACTACCTCGAGGTACAGGCGGGCACCTCCATCCGGCCCCGCTTCGTAACGGGAGAGGACGGCGTCAGGCGCACCCAGGGGACTGAGACCGACCCCGTCTGGAAAGTGGAGTTCGACCGGACCGGGAGGAATTGGGGCTTCAACTATCAGCTCAACGGACTGGGAGAGCGATTCGACGCCGCGTCCGGGTTCGTGCCGCGCAACAACAACGTCAGCGCGCACGCTTTCAACCGCTTTACGATCTACGGTGAGCGCGGCGCCGCCATCGAGACGTTCACGGCGTTCTTCGGACCCACCCGGCTGTGGCTCTACGACGACTTCGGCAACGAGTCGGCGCTGGAGGGCGGCGAGTCGATCACGGGCATTCTGCGGCTACGCGGCGGGTGGGAGGTCGAGGGCAACGCAGCGCGCAACTTCTTCAAGTTCCAGGACAGCGCTTTCGACGGCTTCCAGACGCTGGGTCCGTCGAACCAGCCGATCACGTATTCTCCGCGTGACGAGGTGGACGGGTTCAGCGGGAGCCTGCAGGTGCGCACACCCACCTTCCAGTTCGGCAACGGTTCGGTTTTCTTCGGGCGCGGCACGACCGCGATCTTCGCCGAGGGGTCCGAGGGGACCAGCACAACCGCCAGCGCGGTCGCCACGCTCAGGCCATCGGACGCCTTCCGGCTGGAGCTGCGCACGACGCTGCGGCGCATCGTGCGCGAGTTGGATGGTAGCGAGTTCAGCCGCTCCCTCATCCCGCGCGTGCAGTTCGAGTACCAGCCCACGCGAGCGCTCTTCTTCCGTACGATCGCCGAATATCGCTCGGAACGGCGTAGCCCGCTGATCAGCACCGCCACCGGCGAGCCGCTCTTCCTGGACGGCGAAGCCATCGACGGGTTCGACCTGAACGGGCTGCGCTTGGACCTGCTGGCGTCCTTCGAGCCAACGCCCGGCACGGTCGCGTTCCTGGGCTACGGCAGCTCGCTGCAGACGCCGGAGGGGTTCGGCTTCTCCGGGCTGGAGCGTGCCGACGACGGCTTCTTCCTGAAGCTCGCCTACCAGCTTCGGCGTTGATCGTCCGCGTCGGCACCAGCGGCTTCTCCTACAAGGAGTGGAAGGGCTCGTTCTACCCGGAGAAGCTGCCTCAGAAGCAGTTCCTCGCCTACTACGCAGAGCACTTCGAGACGGTCGAGATCAACAACACGTTCTACCGGATGCCCAAGCCCGAGATGCTGGAGGGCTGGGCGAGCCGGGTGGGCGAGGACTTCCGCTTCGTGCTGAAGGCGTCTCGCCGGATCACCCACCAGGGTCGGCTCAAGGACGTGGGCGACAACGTGTCCTACCTGTTCGACGTGGCCGGCGCGCTCGGCGAGCGACTCGGCCCCGTGCTGTTCCAGCTCCCGCCGTACTTCCGCAAGGACGTGGAGCGGCTGCGCGACTTCCTCGACACCCTGCCGGAGGGCGCGCGCGCCGCGCTGGAGTTCCGCCACGAGTCCTGGCACGACCCCGAGGTGTTCGACGCGCTGCGCGAGCGAGGCGTGGCGCTGTGCATCGCCGAGACGGGCGACGACGTTACCCCTTTCGAGCCGACCGCGGACTGGGGTTACCTCCGACTCCGCAAGGTCGCATACGAGCCCGGAGAACTTCAGGCCTGGGTGGACCGGCTACGCGGTAGCGGGTGGTCGGAGGCGTTCGTCTTCTTCAAGCACGAGGACGAGGGCACCGGGCCCGCGCTGGGTAAGCGGTTCATGGAGTTGTGGGGGGAGGGGTAGGCGCTCTTCATTCAAACTCCCGAGAAGACGAATCGGTACGAATCGGTCTCCGCGTCATACTCGGCGCGGTAGCGCTCCGGATAGCGCACGCCCTCCGGTAGACCGGGGACCGCCGGCATCGGCAACTCGAAGGACTGCCGCCGCAGGAGCAGCTCGCTGGCGATCATCGGCTCGAAGAACAGAGGGGCACCGCGATCGTAACCGATGACCATAGTGCCGTCGAAGATCTCGTCGCTCTCCATCTCGGATGCGAGCAGCGCGTGCATACCCATGGCCGGTACGCAGAGCCCCTCGAGCATGCCGATGCCCGGGATCTCCACGTCGACCAACCCGTAGCCCGCCGGAACCTCCGTCGGCTTCGTCGTGTCTGCGCAATCGATCGCTTCGCGCTCGCTGGCCGAGACGTGGTAGAAGTGGAAGTCGAAGTGCGGTGTGAGATACGGACCCGGGGGGTGTCCGTGGGGCTCCCAGTAGATGGTGAGGTGGTCAACGCCCACGGCCGCGCCGACCTCGGTCGGCATGGCGATGACCGCGCCAAGCGCCGGTGGCCACACCATATCCATGTCGGCCGGGGCCTGTTCGATCGCCGCGACCGGGACGGTTATCCCGAACTCAAGCAAGCCGTCCGCGTCACCCAGGGTGGCCCAACTGCACACGTCCGCGCCGTAAAGGTCTGCGCACTCGCCCTGCACCGTCCGCGTCTGCGGAGCCGAGTCCGCACATCCCACTAGGGCCACAGCCGCGAGCGTCACCGCCATGGAAACCGATCGAGCACACACAGGGCGCCTCCCTCAAATCGTTGAATTGGACTCGTAAGCGTACGCAGTCGCGGCGTCCGCACGCAAACAAAAAGACAATCCTTTGTGCCATGGAGCGGCCCGTCGAGATTCATGACAAGCGATGCCGCGAGGACTACTGGAGTGGCTCTCTACCTGCGCGATCCACGCGCTCGACGGAGACCCTCAAGGCCCGCGGCCGAGACTCGGATTGAGCCTGCGAGCCGGTCAGCCTAATCGCCGATTAGGCTGCGGAGCCGTCAACGGGGCTGTATGGCTGGGTGGCGCGGATAATCCCTGCTCACCTACCCGGCAACTCCAGGATCTCCGCCCCCTGCAGCTCGATCCAGTCTCCGACGGCCGCGTCGGTGTCGTCGTCGTTCTCGATGCGGCCGCCGTGCGCGGCCCCCTTGCCGTCGACGAGCATCCCGAGACGCACTTCCCTACCGATGACCGCGCCTGTCCCACGCAGCCTCACCCGGAAGACGTAGCCAGACGTATGCACGTGGTGGTCTTCGAAGTCGGCCGGCAGGTGGATGGTGTTGATATTCGTCAGCAGGTTGCTCGCTCGGCCAGACCGGCCGGGCGCCAGCATGGTGGCTTCGGCCTGCGGGTCATCGTCGTGGTCGAAGCGGAGGTCAAGGCCGCGCGCCTGAGTGGCTGATCCCGTGAGGTCCCAGCCGGGGCCGGGGTCGTCGGAGGTTCGGCGCAGCAAGGTACGTCCGCGCTCGAGCATCGCCGGGTCCGCGGTCGTTGCCCCCGCCTTCATCTTGGCCCTGACCAGCGCGACCACGCTCAGGCCGAGCAACACGAGAAATCCGCCTACAAACCAGCCACCCATCGTCGTCCTCTCCGCTTGTTGTCCCGCGGGCAATCCGTCCCATGAGCCAAGACGAGATGGGCGAGCCGGTGTTCCTGCGACGCGGTCAGGGCAGCACCTCCGCGCCGTAGTGCGTGCTTCTTATGGCGTTGCCGGCCAAGAGGAGCTCGACATCGGCCTGGATGGCCAAGAGAGAATCGGCCGGGTCGCCATCGTCCACGACGACGTTGAAGAACCAGCCCTCAAGATTCCCGTAGCGAGAATGAGGGACCCGGTAGACAACCTCGGGCACCGCCGTGAGGCTGACTTCAGCCCGCGCCTCTCCACCTGAAGATCCGCGGACGAATACGGCAACGGCGCCGGCGAATACGATCGCCAGGGCCAGGAACAGCCCCTTCCAATTCTGCCCATCACAGACTCCGCATGCGTGGGCCAGGCCCATCGTGGATGCTCGTGCGCCGCGAAACGAATCGAGCTCTTGAGAAACAAGGCGGTTTCATTCGCGGCCACGAATGTCGACCCTGATGGCTTCAAGCGCCGGGTCGCTTCCCTCCCTCAGGTGCTCTATCGAAGGAGGTGCGTACAGGTGCGGGCCGATCCATGTGCGGTTGTCTGCACCGTGCGTCCCCTGCCAGTACAGGTTCGAAATGCTGGGTTCCAGACCGCTGTACGGCAGCCGAATGTAGACCGTTTCGCCGACGAAGTTGGGCCTCGACCCCGTGGGTTCGCCCACGAAGATCGGATCGAGGTGTCGCTCCATTTGAGCCGCGGTGTACATGGCGGCGGAAAAAGTCTTACGGCCGGCTATGACGTACAGGCTCCCGGGCTCGTGAAAGCGTGGCCGCGAGATGAGGTGGTGCAGCAGCTTGTCGGCGAGGAAGACATTTCCGCCGCGGTTCTCTCTCAGGTCAATGATCAGCCTGCCGACGCCCCTGGCATCCAGCTCCGCAAACATGCGATCGAGAAAGTCGGGAAGAGGCTCTTCCGAATCGTTGAACACGAGATTGAATTGGAAGTAGGCCGCTCCCAGTTCTGGAAGCTCCTCGAACCAGTAGCGAAGCTGCGGCGTGCGCCCCCGAAGCAGGTGATCCGGCCAGACGTCGACCCAGCTCGAATCGGGCGGGCCAGGGGTCACCTGAAGGACGACGGTTTCGTCCGGCCCTCCGTCGTCGCGCACGGTCAACTCGAGGCGTGCCGGGGAGGGCGCCAGCCCCAATCCCTCCAGGATCTGCGGAAAGGAAATCAGATTCGCGGCCGTGAGGTCAACCCACATGGGGTTGTCCCGGCTGACGATCTGCCCGACCGAGTCGAGGACCGCGATGGGATCGCGCCCAGCCACGGCGACAACCTCGCGGCCGACCAGCGCCCCGTGGGCGGCGCTGGCCGACTGGACGTAGAGCCCATCGGCGTACTTGAAGAAAGTGGCCGGCACCCCCTCGCGGGTCGACCGAAACACGTGCTCGGGAAAGAGGTTCGTGTGGGCGTCCCCGGCCATGCGCGTGAGGCGCATCAGCCGGACGACGATTTGCCGATCGGAAAGTCGCGGGATGTCCTGGATCAGCCGATCCACAAACGCCGAGAAGACCTCCGGCGAGACGTTGTCGAAGAGGTCGTAGTGGATGTACTCGAGGCTGCGGGCCAGGAAGCGCACGTCGGTGCGCCAGCCCTCGACCCGTGAGACCTCGGCCGAGTCGACCAGCCCGGCGAGAGCTCTGTAGCGTGCATCCCGGCGGAGCGCCGCGAAGGCCGTATCCGACCGAGCCGTCCGGTGGTGCCGGAGGCCCGTTTCGTACGCCCTTTCGAGCCATCGCAGCGATTCCCCCGGGCGGCCTGCTGCTCCGTGTGAACGCGCTATGTCGAACGTGATGTCGGGCGCCGCCCGGCCGCCCAGGCTACCCTCGCGCTCCAGCGCCGCGATGGCGGCAGCGTAGTCGCCGCTCTCTCGCTTCGCGCGCGCGAGGCGGCCCCAATACTCGGCCCGCGTAGGGTTTGCGCGGGTGACCGAGTCCCAGAGCACAGCTGCTCGCCCCCAATCACGCTCGTCCGTCGCCTCCCTTGCCTCGGCAACGAGCCGCAGAGCGGATTGCTCCTGCGCGAAGACATGGGGCGGTGCAGCAAGCATCGCCAGACCCAGACCGACCGCCGCCAGGCGGCACGGGAAGGGCACAGATCGCGGGACACTCATCGACACCTCCAGTGTCGCCCAAATGGATGTGCTAAAAAACCAGCATTTGTCCGGCACTTCTAGCGTCTCCCTCGGAGCATGTCAAGGCGCCTGGCGTGGATGGAGCTCTGTCAGCGTGTCACGGCTCCCGCCCACGCCGCGATCCTGGCGGCGACGTCCTCCAGCACCTCCTCGCGGCTCACGCCCAGCTTTTTGGGCACCGCGAAGGAATGATCGCCTCCCTCGATCACCTCCAGCGTCGCAAGATCGCCTAGCCCCCCGGCCACCGACCCGATTAGCTCCAGGTTCGCCAGCCTATCGCGCGTCCCCTGAACGAACAGCATCGGGATCTCGACGGCGGCCAGGTGATCCGCCCGCTCGACGCCCTCCCTACCCGGCGCGTGCAACGGAAAGCCCAGGAACGCCAAGCCGCGCACGTCCGGAAGCGCCTCCGCCGACTGGGCGCGCGACGTCATGCGCCCGCCCATTGACTTGCCACCTGCGATCAGCGGCGCGCCGGGGGCCAGCCGTGCGGCCTCCGCCACCGCTGCCCGCACGGTTTTCTCCAGGCGCGGCGCGGGGTCGGGGGCCCGGCGACCCTCCTCCGTGTAAGGAAACTGGTAGCGAAAGGTGCCGATGCCGCGCTCGGCGAGGACGCGCGAGATGTCCTCCATGAACGCGTGGCGCATACCAGCGCCGGCGCCGTGGGCCAGGACGTACAGGGCGCGCATGTTGGACGGCGCCAGCAGGAGGCCGGAGACCTCGCCCTTGCTCGTGCCGGATTCGAAGCGGACCTCGCCCCTCAGATCGCGTCCTCCAGGCGAACCCTGCCCTCCGCCTCTTCGAAGGCCTGGCGCAACTCCGCGCGCAGCGACTCTGCGGCGTCCGGATCTTTTCCGCGCACGTAGAAGTCCAGCTTGCCCTCGTCGGGACGGTGCGCCTCGCCCAGGACCTTCCACCCGGAGGCCGCGAGAATGGGCCGGATCTTCTCGCGCGCCTCGAGAGCGCCCAGCTCGTCCAGGTCGCGCACGCGCAGCCGGTAGGCGGGCCGGCTCTCCATCGTGAGAATCAGCAGCCAGGCAGTGATCGTTCCGATCACGGCTAGCAGGAACATGCCCATGCCGGCTGCGATACCGATCAGCGTGGCTAGGATGGCGTGGCCGGTGTCGGCGGGCGCGCCGATGCGGGTGCGGAAACGAATCAGGCCGCCGATGCCGAACACCACCAGCGCCATCGCGGGGCTCACCCGGACGATCTGCGCGACGATGGCGCCGACCACCGCGAACAGGATGATCGTGCGCGGATACTCCAGGTCCGCGTCATCCCGCACCCGGCCGCGCCGCCGCGGGTGGAACGCGATCACCGAGGACAGCAGGATCGCCAGCGCGATGCCCAGCGCCAGGTAGGCGATCTGCCCTGCGTCCCGGAACGCGCTCAGGCCCTGCTCGATCGTCGGGAAGTCCTGAGGTGAACCGCCCCCGAACATCGCGTCCAGGCCCTGCGCGGCCCCCGCGCTCACAGCTTCTCCTGCAGCCTGGTGAGCGCCCCCGTCAGGTCCGGCTTCTCGCTGAGCACGTTCAGCATGGGGTCCTCCTTGAGCGCGCGCACGCGGCGCGGCACGCTTTTGATCGTGAATTTGTCGAGGGTCAGACTAGCGGTCACCTCCTTCCAGCGCAGCGGCGCAGAGACCTGCGCGCCGGGCACCGGCCGTACGCTGTAGGGCGATACGAGCAGCTTGCCCCAGCCGTTCTGCAGGAAGTCGACGTAGACCTTCCCTTCCCTCTTCTTGGGATTGCGCACCACCGTCGCGATGTCCTCGGCCTCGCCCACTACGACCCTCGCGATCAGCTCGGCGAGCACCTTGGACTGGTCGTGCGTGAGCTGCCTGCCGAGCGGGATCAGCAGGTGCAGCCCGGACGAGCCGCTGGTCTTCACGTAGGTCGGCAGTTCGAGGTCGTCGCAAACCTGCTTGGCGACCTTGGCGACCTTCACCACGTCGGTGAACGGAGCCTCCTTTGGGTCGAGGTCCAGAATGCACCAGTCGGGGTGCTCCAGGTCCGGCAGGCGGCTGGCCCACAGGTGCATGACGATGGCGGCCGAGTTGGCCAGGAAGAGGAGCGTGGGCAGATCGCCGCCGATGAAGTAGTGCAGCTCGCGCTCGCTGTCCTCGCTCCACACGGTCTCGGTGCGGATCCACTCGGGCGCCCACGACGGCGCATCCTTCTGGAAGAAGAACTTGCCGTCGATGCCGTCGGGGTAGCGCGTAAGCACGATCGGGCGCTCGGCCATGTAGGGGAGCATCCAGTCTGCGACGGCACGGTAGTACTCGATCAGGTCGCCCTTGGTGTAGCCCTCCTCGGGCCAGAAGATCTTGTCGAGGTTGGTGAGCGCCACCTCGGGTCCTGGGTTCGACTCTTTGTGCTCGACCAAGGCTATCTCCTCGGAGTCTGCGGACCGGTCGGCGGTGGGGTGCACGCACTCCTCGGGCGGCTTGTCGTCCCGGAAGCGCAGGAACACCGGGTGGCGCAGCAGGTCATCCTCCGTCCACTCGCGGTAGCGAACCTCTGCCACTAGCTCCGGGCGCACCCAGACATGCTCCTTCCCCTTCGGGGCCCGCGTGCAGGACGGCTTGGCCACGCGCAGCTCCTCGAGCTCGGCGCGCGTCTCCTCGAGCTGCTTGGCGGTGAAGCCGCTCCCCGCTCGGCCGGCGTAGCGCAGCTCCTCGCCCACGTAGGCCCCCAGGTGCAGCGCGCCGAGCCCGCCCCGTGATCCCTTGGGCTCGGTGAAGCCTACGACCACCAGGTCCTCGGTGCGGTCCGCGCGGATCTTCCGCCAGTCCGACGAGCGGCCGCCCCGATAGGGCGAGTCGGCGCGCTTGGCCACCATTCCCTCGAGCTGCATGCGGTCCACCTGCGCGTAGAAGCGCTCCCCCCGGCCCGCGACGTGGTCCGAAAGCCGCAGCGTGCCGAGCTCCGGAAGCACCTCGCGCAGCAGCTTCTTGCGGTCCACGAGCGGCACCCGGCGCACGTCGCGGCCCTCCAGCGCCAGGACGTCGAACGTGTACAGGATCGCGGGCAGCTCTATCGCGCGGCGCATGATCTCGCGCGGCTTGGACAAGCGCCCGCGCTGCTGCAGCCGCTGGAAGCTGGGCAGCCCGTTCTCGTCGTGGACGACGACCTCGCCGTCCAGGACGACGTGCTCGAACGGGAGACGCCTGAGCGCCCGTGCCACTTCCGGAAAGGTGGCCGTGGCGTCGTTGCCGTTACGGGTGAGGAGCCGGACTTCCTCGCCGTCCTTTCCGCACATCAGGCGATATCCATCGTACTTCAGCTCGAACAGCCACCCGGGGTCTGAAAACGCCTCCTCGTGCTTGGTCGCCAGCATGAACTTCGCGTCGTCGATGCGAAGCCTGCTCCGACGCACGACCCCCTCGTCCTTTTTCTCCCACCGCTTCAGCAAACGGAGCGCGGGCCCGGCGGGGTCGACGCCCTCGCCCAGCTCCTCCACGGTGAGGCCGGAGAAGACCGAGGTCCGGACGAAGTCGTCCGGCTCTCCCGGGCGGGCCAGGGCGTCCCGCTCCTTGATGAGGAGCCACTCTTTCTCCGTCTTCTTCATCTTCACGAGGGTCCAGCGGCCGCGCAGCTTGTGGCCCCGCAGCTCGAACAGGAGCTTGCCCTTCTCGAAGCCCTCGTCGATCGGCTCGAGCGGCAGGTAATGGCCGATGTCCCACACGATCACGGCGCCCGCGCCGTAGTTGCCCTCGGGGATGACGCCCTCGAACTCGACGTACTCCACGGGGTGATCCTCCACGTGTACGGCCAAACGCTTCTGCGCGGTGTCGTAACTGGGACCCTTGGGCACGGCCCAGGACTTGAGGACGCCGTCGTGCTCGAGCCGGAGGTCGAAGTGCGTGCTCGTCGCCGCGTGCTTCTGCACGACGAAGCGGCGCCCGCCCGGGGTCGCCACGCTGCCCGCGGGCTCGGACGTCGCGCCGGCCGAGCGCTTGGCGTGGTAAGCATCCAGGCCGCCTGGCGCGTTCTTCTTCTTGGCACCCATGGCGGCCAATATGACCCGCGAGACACCGTATGCGAATGCTTCCTGACTCCCTCCGTCGCGGAGCCGGCCGGATGACGGTCGTCCCCGTCCTCGCGCTCGCTCTGTGGGCCGCGTGCGGTTCCTCGCCGGCCGCCCCGGGCGGGAACGGCGGCGACCCCCCGGACGAGGCCGCGCTCGCGGTCCTCTTCGTGGGCAACAGCCTGACCTTCACCAACGACCTGCCGTCGATGCTCGAGCGGATGCTGGCCGACGCGGGCGCGGACCCGGACGTGCGCAGCGTGGCGTTCCCGAATTTCGGCCTTCAGGACCACTGGGCGGAAGGCACGGCGCGAGCGCTCATCGCACAAAGCGGCTGGGACCTGGTCATCATGCAGCAGGGACCCTCTGCCACCGAAGGCCGCCCCTCCCTGCTGGAGTTCAGCGGCCTATTCGCCTCCGAGATCCGCGCTGCGGGTGCGGTGCCCGCGCTGTACATGGTGTGGCCGGCGGAGGCGCGTTCGTTCGACTTCCCCGGGGTGGAGGACTCCTACGCGGCGGCCGCGGACGCCGTGGAGGGCTACCTCTTCCCCGCCGGATCGGCGTGGCTGGCGGCGTGGGACCGCGACCCGGGCCTGCCGCTGTACGGGCCCGACGCGTTCCATCCCAGCGCGCTGGGCAGCTATCTGGCGGCGCTGACAATGCTCGGCCAGCTCACCGAGGTCGACCTGACGGGCCTGCCCGACGTCATCCCGGCGGCGACCCCCGTGCCGATCGATGCCGCCGTCCAGGACGCCCTCGCGGACGCGGCCGCGGCGGCCAACGCCGAGTGGGCGCGGGCGCCGCGGCCGTGACGCGAGGCAGATCGTCGTTGCCCTGGCCGTTCCGGGCTTCGATATTTCCTGCCCCCTGTTCAACAGCCCTGGAAATAGGCCATGAGCGCACGTTCCATAGCCACCGCCAACGTCTCCTGGGGACTCGTGTCGGTCCCCGTGAAGGTGTACTCGACCGGGGAGTCCGCGACCAAGGTCTCGTTCAACTGGATCCACAAGGACTGCGGGTCGCGGCTCAAGCAGCAGTACGTCTGCGCCAAGGACGGCGCGGTGGTCCCGCGCGACGACATGGTGAAGGGCTACGAGTTCGCCAAGGACCAGTACGTGCTTTTCACGCCGGACGAGCTGAAGGCGCTGGAGGCGCAGAGCGACGGCGCGGTGCAGATCGAGGAGTTCGTGCCGGCCGACCAGGTCGAGCGCGTTTACAGCGACAAGTTCTACTACCTGGGCCCCGACAAGGGCGGTGATCGCGCCTACCGGCTCCTGTCCCGCGCCATGCGCGACACGGGCCTGTCCGCGCTGGGCCGGTACGCGGCCCGCGGCCAGCAGTACCTCGTGCTGCTCAGCCCGCTGCGCGACGGGATCGTCATGGAGCAGCTCCGCTACGCCGACGAGGTCCGCGACTTCTCCGAGGTCCCCATCGGCGACGCCGACGTCAAGGACGAGGAGCTGACGCTCGCGAAGCAGCTCATCGAACAGGTCGCGGCCGAGGAGTTCGAGCCGACCAAGTACTCGGACGAGGTGCGCAAGCGGGTGCTGGAGCTGATCGAGGGCAAGATCCAGGGGCAGGAGATCACCGCCGCTCCGGAGGAGGAGCCGCAGGCGCAGATCATCGACCTCATGGACGCCCTCAAGAAGAGCCTCGCGGCCGACGAAGACGCCGAGCGCAAGCCCGCCAAGCGCGCCGCGCGGTCCAAGGCAGGCGCGGGCGCGAAAAAGAAGGCCGCGGGCGCCCGCTAGCGCCCCGCGAGGGTCAAGGCCGTGAAGGCCTACACCACGCGCGAGGTCGCCGATCTGCTCGGGCTCCCTCCGGCGCGGATCCGGTCGTACGCCCGGGCGGGCTTCCTCCAGCCCGACCGCGGGCCCGGCAACCGCTACCGCTTCTCGTTCCAGGACCTGGTGCTGCTGCGCGCCGCGAAGGGGCTCCTGGACGCGCGCGTGCCGGCGCGGAGGGTACGCCGAGCCCTCGCCATCCTGCAGAAGCAGCTTCCGACCGGAGCTTCACTTTCGCAGCTGCGGATCACCGCTGACGCCGAACGCGTCGTGGTGCGCCACGGTGGCATGGCGTGGAATCCGGAATCCGGTCAGTTGCAGCTCGACTTCGAGGTCGGCGAGCTGGTGGGCCGGATCGCCCCGCTGGCGGTGTCGGCCAGGCGCGCCGCCGACAGCGCCGACGCGGACGAGGAGGAGTGGTTCGAGCTGGCGATCGAGCTCGAGGCCTACGCCCCGGACGAGGCCGCCACGGCGTACCGTCGGGTGATAGAGCGCGATCCGCTGCACGCGGACGCCCACCTCAATCTCGGCCGGCTGCTCCACGAACGCGGCGAGCTGGAGCGCGCCGAGTTCCACTACCGCGGCGCGCTGGAGGCGCGCCCGGACGACGCCACCGCGGCGTTCAATCTGGGAGTGGTGCTGGAGGACGCGGAACGGTGGGAGGCGGCGATCGCCGCGTACGAGCGCGCGCTGGCCCTGGATCCCGCGCTGGCGGACGCGCACTTCAACCTGGCGCGCCTGCGCGAGGTCCGGGGCGACCCTCAGGAAGCACTCGCCCACCTGCGCAGCTACCGGGCCCTGACCAAGCGCAGCGGGGCTTCGCGACGCGGCGGCAGGTACTAGGCGATGAGCGAGAGGGAGCGACCCGCGGGCCCCTCCCTCTTGCTTTCCAACTCGATGCAGGCGGCCTCCTAGAACAGGAATCCGCCCTCGAGCGAGAAGGTCGCGTCGTCGCCCTCGAACGTCGTCGTGGTGACGCGCACGGCCCCGAAGATCGACTCCGTGCCGACCGTCAGGCCGCCCAGGAAACCGAATGCCGTGTCGCTCGCCGACACCGTCAGGCCCAGCGCTTCGACGGACACGCGCTGCCAGACGAACATCGGCATCACGTGTGGAATGATGGAGAATCCCGACTGCGTGGGCATCTCCAACCCGAATCCGACGCCCAGCGGGATGCTCCAGGCGGTCAGATCACCGCCGTCGTCCGACGCGGTGCTCCAGCCCAGCCCGCCGCTGGCGCACGCGCCGACCACCTGCAACGGCAACTCGTACTCGGCCCGCCCGGAGATGGTGTGCATGTTCGGGCTGGCAGCGTTGTCCGCGTCGGTGAGCGTGTAGCCCGCCTCGTAGGACACCGCGCCGGCCGGGTTGCTGCGCACAGAACCGCTATAGGCGGTGCCTCCGCCCGGGAAGCCCAGCCCGAACTGCAGAGAACTTTGCCCCGCCCCAACCGGCTCACCCACGCACACCTGCGCCAGCACGTCGGCCGGCATTGCAAGCGTCGCGATCGCAGCGATCGCGCCCAGCTTCAAAGTGTTCCGCATACTCCCACTCCTGGAATTGCCGGGGAGGCCCGCTCCTTTTGGGCAAGATCGGGACCTCCGGGGGGCGTCCGGGCCGGCCCCGCATGGTCCGTGCACTGAGGCCGACAATGTCGCGCGGTTGAGGGACAAAGGAGCCGCTGTGGTCGGCTCAATGCACGGTCGGTGGCGCCACCTGCCGGCCAGCGGGGTGAACGCGAAGATCCGACCCGCGCACTTTTTTCGCGTTTGCCGGGCGTATCTACCCCAACGAGCCGATGCCGATGATTGGGCCCTACACCCCCCGACCGATCACCCCCGTGGGCCTCTGGGCAGTCGATGGGTGGCGCCTCAAGGCCTACTCCATCACGCTTCCCGGCGCGCCTCTAGCTGCGGACCTGGAGGCGGGCGCCCGTGCCGCCGCCGAACTGCTGCTGAGGGCGGGCACCGAGCACGAGACGTACGGCGTCGGCTTCGTGGGGATCCACCAGGGCAGAGGCTTCAACCAGGTGTTCATCGATCGGTGGGCCAACCGGAACGAGCTCCTGCACGACGTGTTCGTGTCGGACGAGCGGCGGCCCGGCGAGCTGCGGCCCGCGCCGCCCGGGCACAACTCCGTGTGCCTCTGGGACCTGGCGCTACAGACCTTCGAGCGCGACGCCTGGATCGCCACCGCCATGGCCCATGGTGGCTTGGAGGCGTACCTGGCCAGGGTGCTGGACGCGGAGGTGTAGCGATCCGAACGCCGACTCAACCGTTGCCGGCCGGAGACTGTCATTCCTATCGACACGTAGCGACGGACACCCCAGGAGAGCACGTTTCGATGAGCGAACACCGCAGGAGAGCAGGCGGGCTGCTGGCATTGGCGGTTGGCGTGGCCGCGCTTGCGTGCGATCGCGGCGAGCCGGAGGAAGCGGCGTTGAGCGAGGCTGCGGCAGTCCTGGAGGACCTCGGCAGCTCCACCCACCCGGCATGGTCGCCGGACGGATCGTCGATCGCGTTCATCTCCAATCGTGAGGGCGTGCGCGCGGAGAGGCCAATCAACTTCGAGGTCTACCGCGCGGGCGCGGACGGCGCCGGCGAGTCGCGACTGACGTTCAACCAGGATTTCGAAGCGGACGCGGACTGGTCGCCGGATGGCTCCCGCATCCTCTTCAAGTCCTACCGGGACGGAAACGATGAGATCTACGTCATGGACGCCGACGGGGAAAACCAGAGCAACCTGACGCGTTCGGCGGCGTCCGACGGCGGCGGCGCCTGGTCCCCATCGGGCTCGGAGATCCTGTTCTCCTCGGACCGCGACTCGGAAGACGGGTCACGCCTCCACCTGATGGACCCGGACGGCTCTAACGTGCGGCTGCTACCGAACGACCCCGGTCCGGGTTACCTGGGCCGCTGGTCGCCCGACGGCAACCGGATCGCCTTCAACTCCAGCCGGGACGGCAACGACGAGGTCTACGTGATGGACGCCGACGGCTCCAACGTGCGGCGACTCACCGATAACCCGGACGCGGACACCTATCCGCGGTGGTCTCCCGACGGGCTCTCGGTCGCCTACACGGTGGGCAGCTTCGAGACCGACCGCTGGTCGGTCTGGCTGATGGACGCGGACGGCGGCAACAAGCGACTGCTGATCGACGACACGGACAGCGGCAACGTGGCGTGGTCGCCCGACGGCACGCGCTTGCTGTTCGGCCGCTACACCACACGGGGAGAGGGCGGAGGCGAGCAAAGCCGACTCTTCATCTTCGAGCTGAATGGAGGCGCCGAGACGCCGCTCGGAGCGGCCTACTGAGGCTTGCGGACGGAGCCGACCGATCCACCTCCCGTGGCAGAGACGGCCGCGGCCGCCGTCAGGGCGAGCGCGCGTGCACGACCTCCCCGCCGAGCATGACCAGCCTCACGTCGCGCGCGGCGGCAACGTCCCGGGTCGGATCGCCGGCCACCGCCACGAGGTC
>JBDLIA010000022.1 GCA_039715185.1 Gemmatimonadota bacterium | reverse complement strand
GCGCCGGAGACGGGCGAAGTGGTGAGCTTCGACGGGAGCGGCTCGAGCGACAGCGACGGCGCAGTGGTCGGCTGGAGCTGGGACTGGGGCGACGCGACGACGGCGGGCAGCGGCGCTACGCCGACGCACAGCTACGGCGCGGCGGGAAGCTATACGGTCACGCTGACGGTGACCGACGACGACGGCGGCACGGACCAGACATCGCAGCTGGTAACCGTGACCGACCCGCCGAACATCGACCCGACGGCGGCCTTCGGCTACCTGCCGGTTGCGCCGGAGACGGGCGAGCTAGTGAGCTTCGACGGGAGCGGCTCGAGCGACTCGGACGGCAGCGTGGTGGGCTGGAGCTGGGACTGGGGCGACGCGACGACGGCGGGCAGCGGCTCGACGCCTACGCACGCCTACGCGACGGCGGGAAGCTATACGGTCACGCTGACGGTGACCGACGACCAAGGCGGCACGGACCAGACGAGCCAGCTGGTGACCGTGACGGATCCGCCGAACGTGGCGCCTACCGCCGACTTCAGCGTCTCCTGCGTGGAGAACAACTGCTTGTTTATCGACCTGAGCACCGACTCTGACGGCACGGTCGTGGACTGGAGCTGGGACTTGGGTGTGCGGAAGGGTACGAGCACGGAGCAGTCGCCCAGCTTCACCTACAAGAACGCTGGCACTTACACGGTGCTGCTGGCCATTCTGGATAATGACGGTGCCGGCGCGTCGACGAGCCAGGAGTTGACGATAGTCTGCACGACCGGGCGCAGGGGGACGCGTTGTAGGTAGCCACCAATCTTGGCCTGGCTCCCGGGCACCTCGCGGCAAAAAGCCGTTGACGGTGCCCGCGAGCGAGGCTAACTAGGGTAGACTCCCCATCAACAGAACGTGGAGGCGCGTGTCAGCATGCGTGCGCCTCCACGATGTCCGGCGATCAAGTGGACTCAATGAACCCGCCAAGCAGACCGCTCGACGGCTGCCTCGTCGTCGTGCCAGCGTTCAACGAAGCCGAATCGCTGCCCGCGGTTCTGGAGGATCTTCTGCGCGAACTCCCCGGCGCCGAGATCCTGGTCGTTGACGACGGCTCGACGGACGGCACCGCGCGGGCAGTGCCGGACGCGGTGCGGGTGCTCCGCCTGCCCTTCAATCTAGGTATCGGCGGCGCGATGCAAGCGGGGTATCGCTACGCGCTCTGGACTGGTGCTCGAGTCGTTGTCCAGGTCGACGGCGACGGCCAGCACCGGGGCGACCAAGTTCGGAAGCTTCTCGGCCCCATTTCGTCTGGAGTGGCCGACCTGGTCGTCGGCTCCAGATTCCTCGAGGCTGGCGAGTACGAGCAGACCGCGACCCGCGGGATCGGTGCCGCGGCTCTCCACGGTCTCATTCGCATTCTCGCGGGCCAATGGGTGACCGACTGCACAAGCGGGTTCAGGGCCGCCAATCGATCCGTCGTCAAAACGTTTGCGGAATGGTATCCGGACGACTATCCGGAGCCCGAAGTGTTGGCGATGGCCCTTCGCAGCCGATTCCGCGTGCGCGAGGTACCGGTCCGAATGAACCCCAGATTGGCGGGTAAGAGCAGCATCTCTCCGCTGGATGCGATCGTATACATGGTCAAGGTCAGCACGGCGATGCTGCTGGACATGCTACGCGATCCTTGGGCGGGCGCCCAGGCCGGGGATTCGGCTCCAGGTCTCGGACGGCCGCCGCTCCCGCGTCAGCGGCGTGCCAGGGCGGGGCATGAGGTCGCCAGCCGTGCTGAGGTGGGGTCGTGATTCGGACGATATTCCTGCTCGTTTACGGCCTGCTGCTTGTCGGGCTCGCCCTGCGACGGCTCCGCCAGCGGCGCCTCAAGGAGCGCTACTTCCTGTTGTTCGTGGCCGTGGGCTTGCCCTTCCTCCTCCTCGCGATCTGGCCGGATCGAGTAGTCTACTTCTCCAACTTGCTGGAGATTGAGAAGCCGACCCTCCTCGTGCTTACGCTGGCGGCTTTCGTGATCCTCATGCTGTTCGAGTTGCTCACCATCGTGAGCGTTCAGGATCGAAAGCTCACCACGCTGGCGCAGGAGGTGGCCATGCTGTCCGAGCGACTCCGCCAGGCCGAGGACGAAGCGGGAGTCGATGACGAGTAGTAGCATCACACTGGTCATCCCGGGCCGGAACACCGCGCTCACGCTGCACGCGTGCCTGAAGGCCGTCGTTCCGTATCTGGGGTCGGGCCTCCTTCGCGAGATCATGTACGTGGACGACGGCTCCACCGACCAATCGTCTGCGATCGCCGCGGCATACCCCGCGCGAGTGCTGGACGCAGGTGGCTTGGGCCCCGGAGGTGCCAGAAACGTGGGCTGGAAAGCCGCGTCTACGGACCTGGTGTGGTTCATCGACGCCGACTGCGTCGCCCGGCCCGGCGCGCTCGAGGCCCTTCAGGCTCACCTGCGGGCTCCCGCCGTGGGTGGCGCCGGCGGCTCTTACGCGAACGAGGTCCCCGGGTCACTCCTAGGAACTCTCATCCACGCGGAGATCGTGGCGCGACATCGCCGGATGCCGACCCATGTCGGTTACCTCGCCACGTACAACGTGCTCTATCGGCGGTCAGTGCTCGAATCGCTCGGGGGCTTTGACGAGGTCAGCTTCAATGCGGCAGGCAAGCCGGGGGCAGAGGACATTGATCTTGCGTACCGGGCCTCCGCGGCCGGCTGGATCCTCCACTTCGAACCGCGCTCGCTCGTCGGCCATTACCACCCTACTAAGTTGTTGCCGTACCTCAAGACCCAACGGCGGCACGGTTTCTGGCGCGTGGCCCTACACCTGAAGCACCGTAAGCAAGGCGGAGGCGACGACTACAGCGGACCGGTGGATCACGCGCAGCCGTTCGTAGGCATAGCCGCGGTGCTGGCTACACCGTTGGCGATCGGGGAGCGTTTCCGGCCACTGATGATCGGCCTCTGGGCCGTATTGCTAGCGCTGCAACTGCCGATGATGCTGCGCCTGCTCTCGATCGAGCGCGGGCCCCGCGCCTTGGTGTACGCTCCGCTCGGAGCCATACGCGCTGTTTGGCGCGGGTTCGGGATGTGCGCGGGCGTAGTCGCAAGGATGCTGCGCCTCGCCGGCTCAGTTCGCTGATGAAGCGAGTCCAGACGTTGTCGGATCGGAAGCTGGTGCTTTCGGCGGGCGCCAACACGGCTTTGCACGGGCTTACGGTGCTGAGCAAGGCGGCGCTGATCGTCTTCCTTGCCGCGACGCTCGTTCCCGAAGATGTCGGGAGGTTCGGGCTACTGACGGCCTCCCTCAGCCTCGGGATGTTTTTGTTGGGGTTCGACTTCTACGCCTACGCGACGCGAGAGCTGGTCGGGGCGCAGGAGTCCGCCATTCCGGGTATGCTACGCGATCAGGTGATCTTCCACGCGCTCGCTTATCTGCTGATCCTTCCGGTTGGGCTCTTGCTGTTCATCGGCGACGTGATTCCGTGGCGCCTCGCCGGCTTCTTCTATCTGCTCCTTTTGGCCGAGCACGCGGCTCAAGAACTTCAACGAGTGCTGATCGCGCTTGGTCGGTCCACCGCGGCCGCCGTCGTGCTTCTGCTCAGGGGTGGGGTGTGGGTCTGGGTGCTCGTGGCGGTCGCTATCGGTCGAGTGGGGGCACGAACGCTGCCAACGGTGTTGACTCTGTGGATCCTTGGGTCATTGGCCGCAGTTGTTTACGGCGCAGCCAAACTCAGGCACTTGCAGTGGAGGGCCGCGACGCGACGGCCAGTTGACTGGTCTTGGATCCGGGCCGGGGTCAAAACTGCTGCGCCTTTCCTGCTGAGCACTCTCGCGATACGTGGGATCCTGGCCGCAGACAGGTACGCGCTGGCCGTCGTTGCGGGTCCGGCCCTTGTAGGCGTGTATAGCCTATACTTCGGGGCTTACTCAGCGATCCACGGCTTGGTGGAGGCTGCCGTACACCATGTCCTTCGTCCCAGGATTGTCGGAGCATATCAGAGATCAGCGCGAAGGGAGTATCGATTCCTACTGCGACGTTATGCGGTGTGGTCCATGGTCGGAGCGATCGCGCTAGGGGGGGCCGCGGTCTTGCTGGCTCCGATCATCTTTGGACTGTTGCCCGAGAGTATCTATCAGCAGCACCTACCGGCGTTTCAGATACTCGTGGTCGCGTCTTGGATCCATGTAGCTGGAGCGATTCCGGATGTCGTGCTCTACTGCCGACGTGCCGACCGTGCCATAGCGGGCTCCGCCGTTCTTGGCCTTGTCACTGCGATCGGCCTCAACATCGCGCTCGTCCCGACACTCGGTATACGCGGAGCCGCGTTGGCCACGGCGGGCGGCTTCAGCGTCCTGGCGGCTAGCAAGACCGTACTTGCGGCAAGAGCTGTATATCAATGAACGTGGCGTTCCTACCCTCGGCTTACCGGACGATCTTCTTTGGAGGCGTGGCAGAGCGTCTCGAGGTGAGCGGCCACAAGGTCTTCTGGATTAGCCCCAACCTTCGCTGGGCGCGCTGGTTGCGCCAATCAGGCGTCCAGCCCGACCGGATCCTGGATCTGGCGCACTATGGCCCCGAGTGGAGCCGGCAATCGGACTCGGTAGATGCAGAAGTTATTCTGGCCGGCCTTGAACGGGATGGTCGCCTGACGGCGAACGACATCCTGCTCATGGACAAGTTTCTCCACGGGCGAAGAGATCGTTCCTATGCGCTTCGGTATCTCGCCGTCTGCGCTGAGCGGATAAGGCACTTCGTGACCGCGCACGGTGTGGGGGCTGTCTTCGGGGAACAGACGTGGGCGTTCGAGTTGGTTTCCGGACAGGTTTGCCGAGGTCTCGGCATCCCGGTTCTGAACCCGATGACGGTTCGGATTCCGTTCGACCGGTTTGCCTTCTTTCGCGGACACCAGGTCGACCAGATGCTGCGGTTGGGCACGTCGACCGCTGCGGACGAGCACGCTGCTGCTGAGTTGGTCAGTCAATACAGAGAGCGGCGGCCGCAGCCTTCCGGGCTCTTCGGAAACCGAGAGGTCTTGGAGTTCAACGCAGGACGGCTTTCGCTACTTGCGCGCCACGTGTGGAGTCTCCGAGGAGATCGGCACGATGAAACCAGCAGGCGCCCCATGGGACTCATCTCGGACCACGCAGGTCGATGGTGGCGACGCCGCAGGAACCGCCTTATGCGCACGGCCATATTTGAATTTCCCGACCCCAACGGAGTGCGGCCGTTCGTCCTCTTTCTCTTGCACGTGCAGCCGGAGGCGACCATCGACGTCATGGCAGCGCGCACCGCAAATCAGGTGGAGATCATCAGGGGCCTCTCGCGGACGCTGCCGGTGGGATACGACCTCTACGTAAAAGAACACGAGCCGGCCCTGATTTGGCGTACCATGCGATTCTACCGCGAGATCAAGTCGATACCAGCGGTGCGCCTGATCGACTACCGTGTCAGCTCACTCGACCTCATCGACCGAGCGGAACTAACTATCACGATTACCGGCACCGGGGCGTATGAAGCCGCTGTTCTGGGAAAGAGAGCTGCTACTATCGGCCCGGTCTTCTTCGAGCGCATAGCGGCCTTGAAGCGCTTCGACGAGAGGCGGATGTCGGTGGGAGAGGCGCTCAATCAGTCCGCGCCTCAATCGGACTCGGTCGTTACCGACTTCTTGGCGGGCGTCCTTGCCAATAGCTGGAGCGGGATCGTGGGTGATGCCCTCTGGTCGCCAGCGAGCATGGATGCAGGCAACCTCGATTCTGTGGCGGAGGGCTTCGGTGCCGCAATTGGGGCGCTGGCGGCTCCTGCGGGCGAGGGCATTTGGGTGTGACGACGACGGCGGGCCGGGTGGAGTCCAACATATCCGCCTGGGGCTTCACCGCGGGCCTGGCGGTCATTCTTGCGGTTTACCTCGGCGTTCAGCTCGCTTACGCGAAGTGGATCCCCCTCAATGTCGATGAGTTCCACGGTACGAAGGAAGTCCTCCGGCTCCTGGATGAGGTACCGTATCGTGACTACCGCCCCTACAAGACTGTGCTGGGCTACTACCTGCAGCTACCTCCGTTGCTGCTCGGATTCACGGGCTGGCAAGGCCTGGTGGCCGTCAAGTTATATCTGGCCCTGATGAACGTCGGTTTGCTCGGTGTCCTTGCTTGGCGTCTGGCAAGGCTGTTTCGGCGTGAGGCTGTCCTGCTTTCCGTGGGGCTCATGACCGTGACGACGACTTTCCTCGAGCGGTCAGCAGAGATACGCGTGGACATGATGACATCATGGATTGGGCTCGGCGTTCTCCTGGCGCTGATGGGTGGCAGTGTAGGCGTGGCGGGATTCTTGGCCGGGGTGGGGTTCCTGGTGTCGCAAAAAGCTGCCTTCTTCCTGTCATCCGGGGGCTTGGCCTTGGTGGTCGTCGGGTGGAGAAACGGGGGGATGGGGCACGCCGGTCGGAGCTTGATGCGTTTCGTAGCGTGGGCCGCCCTGCCCATAGCAGCGTACCTGGCCATGTGGGGCGCCATCGGAGGAGTAGAGGCCGTCCTCGAGCCCACCTTCGGCGGCGCGGCAGGAGTCGCGTTGAGGGACGTATACGATGGCCTTAGGATCAGCTGGGTAATCAGCGGACTTCGCAACCCTCTGTTTTGGGGACTTGCGATTGCGGGGCTCTACACGGCTGGACGGTCGGCGTTGATCACGAGGCAGACGGCGAGTCGGCGGAAAGCAGCCGCCGATCCGCGAGCCTCGCTGGCAGTATTCGCGCTTGCACTTGGACTACAGGCCGGCCTATATAGCGAGCCGTGGCCGTATTTCATCCTGATCGTGGTTCCCACGGCCGGTGTCCTGGTAGCGTCACTGTTGGACGACATTCTGCTGTCGGGGACACACCGGCTCGGCCTTTCTCGCGGTTGGGGTGTGACGTTCGCGTTGCTCGGTGTGCTCTATCCAGGCCTCGCGTTCACGGAGCACAGCGTGCGGAGCAATGACTATCAGCGGGAAAACTTCGTGATGGCGCGAGCGCTGCTCGGCCCTGGCGATAGCTATTGGGCAGGGGCCAACGCGCTGTACGACCGAGACCAGATCGGCGAACTCGGCTGGCTCGACCAATACAACAGGGTGGCACTGCGCCAGCGAAGCGTTGCGGAGCACCGGCGAATCGTTCAGCGCATGGCCGCGGCCCCGCCCCGCGTTCTGCTTCACAATTATCGGTTGAGTGACCTACCCGAAGCCTTTGGTGAATTCATCAGCCGGAACTACGAGCCGCTCTGGGGATCGGTGTGGATATACTCCCCGAGCCGAGATGCTGAGTCGGACTCAGTGTCTGTGGGGCTTGACGGCACTTACGAGCTGGTGGGGCCGGATAGCCAACTGGAAGTCGGGGGAGAGAGATACGGGGAGGGCGCCGCAATCCAGTTGTCTGCGGGCAAGTACGGACTGGACGGACCCGCCTTCGCTCGTTTGCGGTGGCGCGCCGCAGAGGATGCCCGCGTGGTCCTTCGCACTCCAGTTGAGGCCCGGGAATTCTTCCAAGTACGGTGACGTAGGTATTCGCTTATGGCGCTGCCTGTAGCAGGACAGTTACCGAGTTCTGGGCCAAGGGCTGCCAGGTGCCGTCTGAGAGGGCCGCAGTGGCGAGCGGAGCCTTCGGTGACAGGATCAGGACGGTGATCCCGCGGTTGGCCAAGGTCTCCTCCCACCCTTCCTCCGCACCCACGATCGCCGCATACTCCTCCATCAGTTCGCTCCCGAACAGATTGGCCATCCCGTCGATGTAGATCTGCTGTCCGGGCCACTGGTGCAGGATGTAACCGCCCCAGGTGTAGTCGTGGAACACGCGGCTGCCCGTAAGGCCGGCTTCCCTGGCGTATTCCACGGCCTCAACCGGGAAGACATCGGCGGAGAATTCGTTGGGCAGAAGGCGAGCCGGCCCGCCCGGGCGTGACACCGCGGCGGCGATGGCCAGGAGCACGGTGGCGGCCCCCACCCACACCGTCGTGACGGCCGTGGCGTCGTCCGCCCGCAGCCGCTCGCGCAGCCCGGAGATGAGTCGCAGCCGCGCCGAGGCGTGAGGAAGCAGGTCTGCCAGCGCCAGCGGCAGGGCATAGAGGGCGAACAGCGCGATGTTTCGCTGAGCGGCCAGGGAAACGGCCACGGCGAGCAGCAGGGGAAGCAGCACGCGCAGGTCCGGTCGGCGGCGCGTCGTAATGACGAGCGCCACCAGCAGCGCGATGGCTGTGAAGAACGAGAGCCCGTAGACGCTGTCCAGCCCGGGCGCCGCGAATTCGTCCACCAGGTCGAACGCGGCCCGATCGGACAGGTGGTGGAGCACGTTGGCGTGCAGGCCCCAGCCGAGCGGGTTGAGCAGGGTCGCCGCGCCGGCCGCCATGGCCGAGAGCGCGTTCGTGCGTACCGCCTCGGCGCTCCTCCGGTCGAGCGCGTGTCCGGCCAGGTAGGCCACGTACATCGCCAGGCCGTACAGGAAACCCGGGTGCAGGTTGGCCCAGAACGCGAACAAGAGCCCCAGCCACAAGAGACGGAGGCGGCCGCGCGAGGCGCCCACGTGCAGCAGGATGGCGAGCCCGGCGAACGTGAAGAGGTGCGGACGCGCGCTCCAGTGGGCCGACGTCAGGACCGCCACGCCGAACATCGCCGGCAGCGCGAAGAACGGCTCCACTCGAGGACGCAGATAAGCCCCGGCTAGGGCCACGCTCCCTACGATGAGCAGCGTGGCCAGGGCCACGACGCCGGCGAGTCCGGCCGCCCATTCGACCCCGACGAGCGCCACCTCGCTCAGCCACTCGTAGGCGACGAACGTCGCGTCCGGCGTGGTGAACGCCCAGTCGACCGGAATCCTGATCCCGTGTTCGAGCACCCTGCGGCCGATGAAGAGATGGCTGGCCAGGTCGCCGTCGGTGTTGAGCAGGCGATCGGCGAAGAACACCGGGATCGCCACGATCCACGCGAGGAAAACCAGCGCGACGCTGTTGGGAGGGCCAAAGGCGCGGGGTCTCATTGGGGATCGGCCGAGCGGGTAGCGCCCGCGGCGCGCTCCAGAACCAGGAACTCGCCCACCCTCGTCAGCTCGCGGTAGCCTTCCAGGCTCGCGGCGACCTCAGGGTCGGAGCGCATGAACGCCAGGAAGTCGAAGTCGGTGAGGTTGTTGTAGCGCGGCTCGATGTCCACCAGGAGGAGGCCCGGGGCCCGTTCGCGCAGATCCTTCGCGATCACATCCAGGACCAGGCTCCTGACCTCGGCCATATCCTCGCCCCGCTTCTCTCGCTGGTGCATCGACGGAAGCAGCCAGTGCGAGCTGAAGCTCGACCCCCAGGAGGCGTCCGTGTAGGTGACCAGCGGGAACCCGGGGGCGACCCAGAAGCTGAACACGGATTCGCCCGCGGGCCGGGACTGGACGAGGCGCGAGAAGTCCGTGAGGTAGTAGGGGTAGCGATCCAGACGGTCCCACGCGCGCTCCGCGCCCGCGAAGCCGCTCCAGCCCACGGCGATCAGGAGAGCGGTCAGCACCGCCGCCGGCACGGCGCGCGGCAGCGACGGCGCCTCGGCGAGGACCGATGCGGCGGCCAGAGCGAGCAGCACCACGGCCGCCAAGTACGTGGGCACCCAGTGATAGGGGAAGCCCTTTCCCTGCAGGATGACGGCCATCACCAGGCCGAGCGATGCTGCCAGCAGCACGCCCGCCAGCGGCCGCGCGGGCCGCGCCGACCAGGCGAGGACGAACGCCCACGCGGAAACAAGGACGATGACGACGCCCAGCGCCGCCAGGTCCACGCGGGCTATGGGGGCGAAGAATCCGTAGTGCTCGGACGCCAGGCGCGCGACGCGCAGGTAGTCGCGCGCGAAGGCCGCGATCCACGTCGCGTACGCCAGGAGAAAGCAGGCCGCGGCCAGCGTCTCGGGTCGGCGCCACGGCGCTCGGCCTCGCCCCAGGACCACGGCCACCTCGACCAGCACCAGCAGAGGCACGAAGAACGGCTTGAGCGCCACCCCCACGCCGGCCGCGATACCCACGGCTATGGCCCACGACCGCGACACCGGGACCGCGGCGATGCGCGCGCCCGCGGTCACCAGGTAGGGGAACAGCAGAGCGAACATGACCCCGTCGCGCTGACCGAATTCGCCCGGCTCGACCACCAGCGCGGAGGCCGCGAAAGCGACGCACAGGAACGCGGCGACCGCCGGCGCGAGGTACCGGCGCCCGCTCCGCCAGCCGCCTACCGCTGAGACGGCGACGAGCGCCACTAGCATGAGCCGCAGGAGCACCACGGGACTCGCTCCGGTCAGCCTGGCCAGGCCGACGGGAACCGCCATCAGGTAGACGACGAGCGGAGGGTTCGGCTCGAGCGCTTCCCGGTACAGGGTTTCGCCGTCCATCACCCGCTCGGAGAGGTCCAGCAGAAAGCCGATGTCCACGTGCAGCGGATAGCGAAACACGTGGACGACGCCGGCGAGCGCCGCGGCCACCAGTCCCAGCGTCAGGGTTCGGAGCACCCCGTCAGGCCTAGTCAGCCGGCACCCGCGAGGCCTGCCTTGAGGGATTCGAACGCCTCCACCACGTCGTAGCTCTGACGAAGCGCCCCCGGCGATTCCCCGCGCTGCTCGATCCGCTCCAGCGCCGCGTTGCCGAAGAACTCACCCGCCTCCGCCAGGTAGTTCACGCGCGTCGGCTCGAGCCCCATGACGCTCGCCGCGGTCGTGTCCACGGCGACCGGGTCCGCGCCAAACACGAGCACCCCCGTGGGCTTGGCGGTGCCCTGGATCGGACCGTTGCCCTCCATGCCCACGATTCCATCGACGATGTTGAAACGCGGCACCGTCAGCGCCGCGTTGATGTCGAGGATGCTGTTGTCGATGCCCTGCCAGTGGAGGACGTTCTTGGGCCACCCGTAGACCGCGCTGGGCACGATCCCGAACAGGTTCTTCATCGACAAGGTGACCCCCGCCCAGTGGTGGGTCTTCATCTTGGGCATCGAGATGAAGAGCTCGGCGTCCAGGACCGTCGCGGGCAGGTAGAGTCGGTCCAGGGCGGTGTAGTGACTGCGCAGCCTTACCGGCCGCACCGCGTCCACGTTCAGGTCCACGTAACGCGCGCCCGTGTCCCGGAGGACATCCGCCAGCCCCGACGCCGACAGGAGGTATTCGTTGTCGCGCCGGTGGCCGGGCCCCTCGGCCACGATGACTTCCTTCGCCTCCAGCTCCCGGAGCGCCTCGATGGTCGCCGCGATCAGCACGGGGTGCGTGTTGATGACGCCGCCGGGGTCGAACTCGACCAGGTTGGGCTTGAGCACCACGCGGCGGCCACGCACGGGGACCGAGAACAGCTCGAGGCCGCGCCGCACGACGTCCGTCAGCCGGCCGTCGTAGGCGTCGGCGGCCAGCACCGCCACGCTCGAGCGGTCCGGGCGGACCTCAGCCTCCGGGAGCCAACGCGGGCCCTGGGGCTCTTCCGGGGGTTCGGCGCAGCGGACGAGCGCAGGGGCCGCGGCGGCGGCGCCGATCGACTTCACGAACGCGCGCCGGCCGATCATCGGACGTTCACCAGCAGGAAGGGGTTTGCGGCGTCCGCGAGGGCCAGAACGGCCAGCGCGATGCCGCGGGTCCCGCCGAAGCCGTCCGGGGCCGTAGACCACGCGTCGAGGCGTTCGCGAACCCCGGCGTCCGCGACCGACCACGCCCGCTGCGCCAGGCGCGCCAGGGCTAGCGTCCCGCCCGACGCGTGCGCGTCCAGAAGGCGGGGGAGCACCGTGAGACCCTCCTCCACCTCGGGCATCCGTCCCGCTCCCTGCAGCGCGAGAAGGGCTATCGCCGTGGTGTCCGGATAGGCGTGGATATCCTCGCCCAGGACCCTGTAGTTCCCGTGGTTCCAGCCGCCGCCCGCACAGGTACGGTCCAGGATCATGCGCTCGCCCTCGTCCAGCCGTCCCCTCGCTCGCCGACCCGCGAGGCCGCCGTGCCGCTTGAGCGCGATCACGGCGTACGCCGTCGGCTCCACCCAACTGAAGGCGCCTTCCGCCCACGGCCACCCGTTGAGGGAAGGGTTCAATTCCACGGACATCCTCTCGCGAGCGAACCAGTACAACAGGTTCGTGAGCCAGGGGAGCTTGCGCGCTTCCTGGTCGACGATGTGTCGCACGGCCGCCCGCACCGCGTCGCGGTGCTCCGCGTGCGAACCGAGCGCCAGCGCGGCGAGGCTCGTGGGCCACTTGCCGAGCGGAACGTCCGGCTGGAAGGACCAACTGCCGTCGCTCGCCTGGTGGCGCAACAGCCAGGCGGTCGCCGCGGCCACTTCGGCCTCACCCTCTGGCCCCACCGCGGCGAACGCCATGCGCGCCAGCGCGGTGCTCTCCGCGTTGCTGGGCAGGCCCGCTCGGGCGGGCCACCCGCCGTCGGCGTTTCGGCGATCGCGCAATTCCGCGAGCAGCGCTTCGGTCATGCGGGCATCTTACGGCGCGCGCCGCGTGAACAACACCGCCGTCTCGGCCGCGTGCGCCGCGCGGGATGACTTGACCGCGCCTCGGCCAGGTACGTTGTTGAGGCCCGGCGGAGCGTAGGCAAACGGATGGGGGAAGGGGCCCGTGGAGGAGTCGGAGTCGCACGTGCGAACGGGGCTTCCCGGGGCTCCGCTGATCGCTCCTCGCGAGTGGCGCTGGATCCTCGCCGCCGCGGGCGCGGTAACGGCCTTCTCGGCGATCCCGTATCTCGTCGCGTGGACCCTCACGCCGCCCGGTCACGTGTGGATGGGCACCACCCACAACGGGGTGGACACCGCGGTCCACTGGTCCTGGATCGTACAGGCTCGGGACGGGTCCTTCTTCCTGTCCAACCTGTTCGCCGCGGAGCCGGATTCGGGACGCTTCGTCCATCTGTGGGCGTGGGGGATCGGTACGGTGGCAGCCGCCGCGCGGACGCCCTACGCGGTGGTCTACCACCTTGCCCGCCTCCTCTTCACCTTCACCAGCGTTGTCCTCGTGTACCGCCTGGCGGCCTACGTCGTCCCGCAAACGGAGCCCCGCCGGTGGGCCACGGCGGTCGTCGCCGCCGGGGCAGGGTTGGGGTGGCTGGTGGGTCTGTCCGGGGCCCCCTTCGGATCGGCGGACCTCGTCCAGCCTGAGGTGGTCACGTTCCTGGCGCTCTATTCCAGCGGCCTGTTCGCGTTCTCCATCACCCTGTTCCTGCTGGCGCTCACCTCTCTGCTCGAGGCCGAAAGAACGGGGCGCACGCGAGACGCGATCGTGGCTGGTCTCGCCTTGCTGCTCCTGATCAACGTGCACACCTACGACGCGGTACCCTTGGTGGTGATCGTCGGCGCCCACCTCGTCATCGGGCGGCTGCGCCACGGCCGATTCTCCACCCGCCTGCTGCGAGCCGCCGGGATCGCCGCCGCGGTCGCCGCGCCCGCCGCGGCCTGGATGCTGTGGTATCTGTCCACGGATGCGGTATTCCAGCTTCGCGCCGCGGTTCCTACCCCGAGCCTGCCCCTGGGCCACTACCTGCTCGGTTTCGGCCTGCTGATCCCCCTCGCGGTGATCGGCGCGCGGACGGAGGGCGCGGAGCGGGACATGGTCGTCCTCCTGGTCGCCTGGGCTTTCCTCCAACTCGGCCTGGGCTATCTGCCTGTTGGCTTGCAGCGCAAGCTGCTCATGGGGGTTCACATCCCGGTGGCTCTGCTCGCCGGCCTGGGGATGGTGCGTGTGCGGTTGCGACGGGGCGGGCTGTGGGCCGCGGCCGTCGTGTTCGTTCTGTTGAGCCTGAGCAACGTCTTCTTCACGGCGCGCGATCTCCACGCTCTGATTTCGCGCGGAGGGGATCTTTCCAATTTCAGGGCGTACGTGCCGCGGGTGACCTACGACGGATTCACGCGCGCGGGGGAGACTCCAGCCACGGCGGTCATCGCCACCAGCCCCGAGTACTCGCCGCACGTCGCGATGGTCGCCGGACGGACCACTCTGCCGGGTCACTGGGGGGAAACCCCCCACTATCGGGAAAAGCAGGCGCTCGTGCGCGCGGTCCTGGAGGAGCGGCTGAGCCTGGCCGCGTTCGCCGGCGCGACCGGAGCGACGCACCTGCTCATCGACGATCGGCTCATCCTTCTGCCGTAGGTTCGGTGCGCGGAGAGCCGCCTACGGCCGATCTGGCCCTTGGCAGCAACCCTCACGCGGCACTCCAAGCAATCTTGCGCATGCCATGCAGCGGTGAAACCTTTGGAAGCGGCTCGGGAGGCGGCTGGACGTGGGGTGAGGTGAGGGGAATGCCGTGGTGGAGGCTAGGGGGACGACCATTCCGGTAGTTGAAGCGTCCCGGTGGGTGCCGGGGCGCGGATCCGGCCACGCCGGTCAGTCGGATGTGTCCCAGCTCCCCAGCGCAGACTCGCCCGACCTGGGCGGAACGCAATGGGCACCGCTGCACTACGCCCTGCTCTTCGTCATCACCATCAGCTTCTACCTCACGATCCTCCTGGACCTCGCGGGGACCTGGAGTTGGATCGCCGTCACGCTGGCGCTCGGCGCCGTCGCCCTCGCCGCCACCGAACGCACCACGCGGATCCTGGCGGTCTACCCCCTGGTCTTCCTGTTCTACGTGGCCGGAAGGCGACTCGCCGACGACGGCTTCGCGCCGGTTCGAGTGGAGTACGTCATCAGCGCCGACCGCGTGCTGGGTCTGGGCGAGGTGCCGACGGTCTGGCTTCAGCACGCCATGGCCGGGGTTCTGGCCGGCTGGGCTCCGGTTCTCGTCGCGATTTACGTGAGCTTTTTTTTCGTGTTCGTGGCGTCGGCTCCTTTCCTGTACTGGCGCGATAGGAGCGGAGCGGAGCGGATGCTCGCGGCGGGCGTTCTGGTGTTCGTGATCGGGCTGCCCATCCACTGGGCGTTGCCGACGGCTCCACCATGGATGGCGTCTCTAGAAGGCTACATCGAGCCCGTGGGTCGGCTATTGCATGATGGCTGGCTCGGCGAACAAACCACGGTCTACGAGCTCGGCAACAGCGCGAGCGGCAATGACGTGTCGGCGATGCCGTCCTACCACATGGCCTTGACGGTACTCGTGGCGCTCGCCTGGGGGCGTTCGGGATCGGTGCGTGCCGCGATCGGCTGGGCGTACGTCGCCCTGATGGGGTTCGCCCTGGTCTACGGGGCCGAGCACTACGTAGTCGATCTGCTGGTGGGCGGCGCGGTGGCCGCGGTTGCCTGGCGCTATGCGCCGGGACTGCTCGCTAGGCTGGGATCGACGCAGGCGCCAGTCGGAGGCGTTCTCGAGACGGACCGCGGACGTAATAAAACAGTACCCGAAGCGGGTAACGATCTATTACTCGCTGAAACGTCTCCTGGCCGATAACAGTGGGGGAATGCGCCGCAACGGAGGCGTTCCTGGATCTGGCGAGGTTTGGCACGCGACTTGTTGTAGGTACGGTCGGCTCGCACGGCTTGTCCGTGGAGGCACCGACGAACCCCGCACAGGCGGGTTCATTCGTCGGACGGCCGACTGGCCGGTTTGACATGCAGTAAGCAGGGCCCTCCGAAGACGGGAGGGACCGGGGCGGGGTGAGGCCGGAATCGGCAACCCGACCCAGAACCGCAGCTGAGCGCCACCGGACGGTGGCAAGGTCACACTCAGGAAGGGGTAGTCGATCCATGGACGCCGTGATTCGTAACTTCTGGAACGATGAGTCGGGACAGGACCTGGCCGAGTACGCGCTGCTTCTGGCGCTTCTGGCCGTGGTGCTCGTGACGGCCATCACCGGTCTGCGGAACGCCATCGTGACGGCCTTCGGCCGCGCGACGAACGTTCTCAACAACGCCGGCGTAAGCTGAACCCAGCCGGATGACGCTCGGTTCGGGGGTCGCGGTACGCGGCCTCCGAGCCGAGTGCTCGGCGGGTTGCCCGCCCGGTCACGAAGGCCGCGGTGGGCTTTGCACAAGGAACAGAAAACGGCCCGGGACCACATGTTTGGGATTCTCAGGACATACTGGTTGGACGAGGCCGGACAGGACCTGGCAGAGTACTCGGTTCTGATGGCGCTGATCGCGCTCGCCATGATCGTGATGCTGATCGATTTTCGGACCGCCATAGCGCGGCCGATGGAGGGCGTGCGGGACGCGATCAACGAGGCGACACGTAGCTAAACGGCAACGGCGCGGCTAGGAGTGCACCGGGGATGATGGCTTGGGCGGATTTCTGGCTGATCACCCTCGTGGTGGCGGCCGCGTTGTCGGACTTGAAAGACCGCACGATACCGAATTATCTGACCGTTACGGGGTTCGTGATCGGTGTCGTGCTATCGTTGAGCCCCGGGGGCCTTTCGCCCTGGGGAGCGCTGCTGGGCGCGGCGATCGGCTTCGGCCTTTCGCTCCCGCTGTTCGCGCTCGGTGCTTTTGGCGGGGGGGATGCGAAGCTCATCACCGCCGTCGGCGCATTCATGGGGCCGCTGGGGATGGTGCAAGCCCTCTTCGGCACAGCCTTGATAGGCGGAGCGATGGCGGTGTATACTACATGGCGACTTGGTCTGCTTGGGAGGACCATTTCCAACACTGGCGCCCTCGTGCTGAACCTCGTCACCGTCGGACGGTTCGGTCACAGACAGACCCTCCGATCGGAGGGCGCCGTCACTATACCCTACGGTGTCGCCATCGCCGCCGGCTCCCTAATCGCAAGGTTCGCGCTATGAGGTTTCTGCAACGCGCGCCGAGGGAAGCCTCTGGTTCGGGCTCGATTCGCCGCTCTGCCGCTGGGCAGTCGATCGCGGAGTTCGCGCTGGTCGTGCCCATGCTTCTGCTTCTCGTTTTCGGGGTCGTCGAGTTCGGCCTCATCGTCAAGTCCTGGCAGGTGGTCACGGACGCCGCGCGCGAGGGCGCGCGCGTAGCCGTTATCGGCAACGGGACCGCCGCCGACTCGACCGACGCCACGAACGTGGTGCGCGGTGCGCTGGGCCGGGGCGGCCTGGACGGCGCTGGGGCGACGGTGGAGCTCGTGGCCAGCGGAGTCAGCCTGCCGACCGGGTGGAGCGATGTCGAGCGCGGCGACACCGCGCGCATGAACATCACCTATCAGCACGACATGATCATGTTCGGGCCGCTCATCTCTTCGATGACCGGTTACAGCACGATCCCGATCAGGACTTCGGTCGCGATGCGCAAGGAGTAGGGGAGGGGACGGGGGATCATGGGAAATCGCAGACGTGCGTTGCTGATCTTGGGGCTCGCGATGGTGCTCGGTTTGGCCGCCGCCTGGGCCTCTTTGAACTACCTTCAGAACCAGGGCGGCCCGGTGCTGCCCACCGTGAACCGGACCACCACGCCGGTGGCGGTGGCCGTCACCGACCTGCCGCTCGGCAGCATGGTTCGCCCAGAGGATGTCCAATTGATAGATTGGCCGTCCGAGCAGGTGCCGGTCGGTTACGTGACCGCCGTGGAGGACGTGGTCGGGCGCGGCCTGGTCCGCGCGGTTTCGGTCAATGAGCCTTTCCTCGAGGCCAAGCTCGCCGACACCGAGAACGGCGGCCTGCCTATCACCATCCCCGAGGGCATGCGCGCGATCAGCATCCGCGTGGACGAGGTGGTGAGCGTGGCGGGCTTCGTGGTGCCGGGCACGCGCGTCGACGTGATCCTCACGGTCGACCCGCCGAGAGGCGGCGACAAGCTGTCGCAGGTCGTGCTTCAGGACATCCTGGCCCTGACTTCGGGCCAACTCATCGAGGCTGACGACAACGGATCGCCCGTGGTGGCGTCCGTCATCACGGTGCTGGTCACGCCCGAGCAGGCGGAACAGCTCGTGATCGCGGGCGACCAGGGGCGCATCCAGCTCGCGCTGCGCAACACGTTGGACGGAGACTCCATCCGGACCGACGGCGCGCGCGTGGAGGACCTGCTCACCGGCCGCCGGCGCAGGGCGAGCGGCAGGGCGACCACACGGGTCGCTCCCGTGGAGCAGGCGCCGACAATCGAGATTCTCAAGGGAGGACAGAGGACCATCCAGCGGTTCTGATCGACGTTTCAGGTGTGGGGGGGCTCACTGTGATGCGGAGGATGATGATGCGGAGATCGGCCATTCCCGTCTGGGGTCTGGTACTGGCCTTCGGGATGATGCGGGCGGACGCGGCGGTGGCGCAGCAGCAGCAGGTGCTGCAGACGGCCGAGGACGTCATCCGCGTAGCGAAGGGCAAGTCCGCGCTGGTGCTGCAGCCGGCGCAGGTGGAGAGGATCCAGTTGGCGGACCCCGCCGTGGCGGATGCGACGCCCATTTCGGTGCGCGAGCTGGTGGTCACGGGTATTGAGATCGGGACCACCAGCCTGTTCGTCTGGCGCACCAACAACACGGTGTCGCTGTACACCGTGGAGGTGACGGCGGACGCGGATCTGATCCAGCGTCAGATCGAAATGATGCTGCCGGGCGAGACCATCACGGTCATCCCCAGCGGCATCAACATCGTGCTGAACGGAAACGTGACGCGCCCCGGTATGGCGCGCCGCGCAGTGGAGATCGCGTCGCAGAGCGGCGCCACGGTCGTGAACAACATTCAGTCGCCTTCGGCCGAGCAGATCCTGCTGAAGGTGCGGTTCGCCGAGGTGGCGAATACCGCGGGGCGGAACATGGCGTCGGTGTTTCGGACGCTGAACCCGCACCAGTTGGAGTTCGACGGCGACGACGAGGATTGGTTCGGCGAGACCATCTCGGATGGGCTGCTCAGCTTCATGCTGTCTGGAGACAACCGGTCGCTCGAGGGGATCATTCAAGCCCTCAAGGAGTCCGGTGACTTCAAGAGCCTGGCCGAGCCGAACCTGCTGACGATAGAGGGGAACGAGGCCACCTTCTTGGCGGGCGGTGAGTTTCCGTTCCCGATCTTGCAGGGGAACACGAGTGGCGGCGTCACGATCATGTTCAAGGAGTTCGGGATCCGGCTGAAGTTCACGCCGTTCATCACGAACAGCGGCTCCATCAGGCTCCAGGTGGAGCCCGAAGTGTCGTCGCTCGACTTCGCCAACGGTCTGATTCTGAACGGCTTCAGGATCCCGACGATCCTGTCGCGCAAGACCAGCACCGAGGTGGAGCTGGGAGAGGGCCAGACGCTGGCCATCTCCGGGCTCATCAACAGCGAGATGGCTCGCAGCGTGACGAAGATTCCGATCCTCGGGGATATCCCGATTCTCGGCGCCTTCTTCCGCTCGACGGACGCGCAGCAGACCCGTTCGGAACTGCTGGTGACGGTGACGCCGTACATCGTGCAGCCCAGCGACGTGCCGCCGGAGATGCCCACGGGCGAGCCGGAGACATGGGACTGGATGCGCGGCGTGCGGGACCAGGACCTCGAGAGGCGACGCTAGGAATGGCCTGGCCGGTGTCGCGATACTGTAAGGGGATGCCAATGCAAGAGAACAATCTCTTGAAACGGTACGCGCGAAACCGACGTGGGGCCTCGCTGGCCCTGGTAGCACTGGGTATGCCAGTGCTACTGGGGCTCATCGCCCTGGGCGTGGACATGGGCATGATGTTCTCGGCCAGGGCGGAAGCGCAGCGCGCGGCGGATTCGGGGGCGCTCGCCGCCGCGGGGGAGTTCCTGCGCCGCGATCCTTCCGACGCCACGGTGGTTGCAGACGCAGTGGGACTCGCACACTCGTTCGCCGAGAGCAACACGATCCGCGGCCAGTTGATCGACTCCACCGAGGTGCAGGTCGACGTCAAGCCGGCCGACAGGCGCATCAGGGTCATCGTGCGCCGGACCATACCCACGTGGTTCGCCAAGATCCTCGGCGTGGGCGTGGTCGATGTGGCGGGGGTAGCGGTGGCGGAAGCGACGCAATCGGGCGGCACGGACTGCATCATCCCGTTCGCCATTCCGGATCTGTGGGACGACTCGATCGACGACATCGGCGACGACAACATTCCGTACACGACGGTTGACGAAGACTGGATCTGGAACGCGAGCGAGGGCGACCGCTACGCCGAGCATGGATCGGCCACGGGCGGCGTTCCCGACATGGGATCGTGTCCCGACGGGCACGGCGAAACGGGCTACGGGAGTTGCGCCCGAACCACAGGCGCCGCGGGCGTTCCGTTCCGGGACTGGGGGTACCAGATCAAGACCAAGGTTAGCGACCCCAACGATCTGGATGTGGTCTCGACTGGCTCCTTCTTCCCGATTCGCTTGTACAACGACGAGGGGAAGAATCAGGGCGGGAAGGTCTACGAGGGCAACATCGCCAACTGCAGCCCCGAGTCCATCGGTCCGGGAGACACGGTCCGCGTCGAGAACGGCAACATGATCGGCCCCACGGAGAAGGGTGTCGATGTGCTCGAGGCCAAGGATCCGAACACGACCTGGGACGAGGCCCAAAACGGCATTGTGGACGCCAACGGGAACCTGGTCGGCGATAGCGAGCGCGTCGTCAAGGTGCTCATGTTCGGGCCCGACGGCCTGCTGCGGGCGGCCGACGGCTTTGACGGGAGCCAAAACTGGATGATCGTCGTCAGCAACGTGGCGCTGATGTACATCGAGGAGCAGCCGACGAGGAGCGATCCGGTCAAGGCGCGCTTCATGTACTACGGCGAAGGGACCGAAGGGCCGGACTCAATGTCGACGAATTCGTTGATAATGATACTGCGATTGATCGATCCTTCGGAGTTCTAGGCTCGGTCGTATCGAGCAGGTGAGGTAGGCCGGATCTCCCCGGGTCGTGGATTGGGATAGGGAAAGGGAACAGGAACATGGCGCAAAAGAGCCTGCGCATTGCGCTCGTCGGCGTCGATCCGGCGGTGCGAAAAGCGCTTGACGAGGTCGAGCTGCCGGGGAAGCGGCGCCTGGAGATCGCGCACGAGCTGGACGCCCCGCTCGCCGAGTTGGGCCGCGAAGACGCGGCCCAGCTCACCCAGAGCGACCTGCACGTCGTCTTCGTGGGCATGGGGGACGACCCGGCCACCGGCATCAAGATCGCCGCGTACCTGGCGGACGCCGCACCCACCCTGCACGTGGTCGGCTCCGGCCCGGGGCTCGCGCCGGACGTCCTCATGCAGGCCATGCGCGCGGGGGTGAACGAGTACCTGCTCGCTCCGGTCAGCACGAGCGACCTGGGGGAGGCTCTGGGCCGGGCGTGGAAGCGCCACTCCTTCGTCGAGCAGGAGCTGCACGGCCACGAGGTGGAGCAGCGCGGCAAGGTGTTCGCCTTCCTTCCGGTCAAGGGCGGCACGGGCACCACCACTGCGGCGGTCAACCTCGCGGTGGCGCTGCAACGCGCGACCAACGAGAAGACGCTGTTGGTGGACCTGGACATGGAGCTCGGCGGTGTCGCGCTCCTGCTGGGCCTGCGCCCGCGCTTCAGCTTCCTGGACCTGGCGCGCAACTTCCATCGCCTGGACCCGAACCTGGTGAGCTCCTACGTGGAGTCTCACCCGTCGGGACTGGACGTGCTCGCGGCGCCGCTCCGGCCGGAGCGCTCGGACGTGATCGCCGCGGAGGAAGCCAGCAAGATCATCGACTTCCTGCGGCAGACCTACCGCTTCATCATCCTGGACATGTCCAAGTCGCTGTCGCCCATGATGCTCAGCGTCATGGAATCGGCCGACAAGATCATAGCCGTCACGACGGCGGATCTGCCCACGCTGGGCAGCCTGAAGCGGCTGCTGCCCGTGCTACAGCGCATCGATGACAGCTCGACGGACCGCATCCGCGTGGTGGTGAACCGCTACCACCCGGACGGACAGGTCACCATCGACGACATCCGTACGCTCCTGGACATGGACGTGCACTGGACGCTTTCGAACGATTACAGGTCCGCGATAAAGGCGGCCAACGAGGGCCGCCCCATCACGTTGAACGGCCGCTCCCCGTATTCGCGCGACATCGAGTCCATCATCGGAGGCCTGGTAGATCTGCCGGGCGCGCCGGACACCAACGGCGACGGCGGGCTGGCGGCGCCGCTGAAGCGTCTGTTCGGGTTGAAGAAGTAACGGCGATCCGGGGGAGCCTGAGTTATGAGCGAAGAAACAACGACACCCACCGAGGAGGGCGCCGCGCCGGAACAGGGCGGAGGCCTCTGGACCGGCGACCTGGCCAAGCGAGCCAAGGCGAAGGGCGGGCGGGCGGCTGAGGTCACGCCGACCGCGCAGGGTACGCTCAGCAAGGTGCAGGAACGGCTGCACCGGAACCTGCTTGAGCGGCTCAACCTGGCCAGCCTGTCCGAGCTGGACCGGGAGGAGGCCGCCCGCACCATCCAGCGCGTCGCGCACGAGCTGCTGAACGAGGAGGAGACCCCCCTCGCCAGCGTCGAGCGCGAGCAGGTGGTGGAGAAGGTCCTGGACGAGATCTTCGGCCTCGGACCCCTCGAGCCGCTCATGAAGGACCCGGAGATCTCCGACATCCTGGTCAACACGGGCCGCCAGGTGTTCGTGGAGCGGCGCGGCAAGCTGTTCGCGACCGGGACGCACTTCCGCGACGACCGCCACCTGATGCAGGTGATCGACCGGATCGTGAGCGCGGTGGGGCGGCGCATCGACGACAGCTCACCCATGGTGGACGCCCGTCTGGCGGACGGATCGCGCGTCAACGCGATCATCCCGCCGCTGGCGATCGACGGTCCGCACGTGTCCATCCGGAAGTTCAAGCGGGACACGCTGTCGGGCGAGGACCTGCTGCGCTACGAGTCGCTCAGCGAGCCCATGCTCGAGCTGCTCGAGGCGATCGTGAAGTCGCGCCTCAACGTCCTCATCTCGGGCGGCACGGGCGCCGGCAAGACCACGCTCCTGAACATCCTGAGCGGGTACATCCCCAAGGATGAGCGCATCGTCACGATCGAGGACTCCGCCGAGCTTCAGCTCCGGCAGCCGCACGTCGTCCGGCTGGAGACGCGGCCGCCCAACGTCGAGGGGTCGGGCGCGGTGAATCAGCGCATGCTGGTGATCAACGCGCTGCGCATGCGGCCCGACCGGATCGTCCTCGGCGAGGTCCGTGGCGGCGAGGCGATCGACATGCTGCAGGCCATGAACACGGGCCACGACGGCTCGCTGACGACGCTGCACGCCAACGCCCCGCGCGACGCGCTGTCCCGGCTGGAAACCATGATCTCCATGGCCAGCCTGAACATCCCCGAGCGGGCCATGCGCGAGCAGGTTTCTTCGGCGATAGACGTCGTCATCCAGGCCAGCCGCATGAGCGACGGGTCCAGGAAGGTCGTCGCCGTGTCGGAGATAGTGGGCATGGAGGGCAACGTCATCACCATGCAGGACATCTTCATCTTCGACCGTCAGGGCATCGACGAGGACGGCAAGGTGCTGGGCGGCTTCCGCTCGACCGGCATCCGCCCGCGCTTCGCGGATCAACTGCGCATGCACGGCATCAAGCTCTCGTCGTTCCTGTTCGGCGACGAGGTGGGCACGGACATGGCCGAGGAGGAGGCTCCCGCCAAGGCGGAGAAGGAGAAGAAGACGCTGTGGGGCGACCGCCTGGAGTCGGTGAGCTAGGCCATGGGATCGCTCCTGCTGCCCATTCTGGTTTTCGTCGCGGTCGCGGCGCTGGTGGTGATCATGTCACTGTCGTGGGAGGGGCTACGCGACGTACGTGACAAGAAGACGCTCGCCAGCCGCCTCGAGAGCATGGACTTCGAGACGCTCGCCTCGCGCTCCAACGCGCCCTCCGACCTGCTTCGGCCGCTGCACCAGCAGACCGCGCTAGAGGCGTTCGCCGATCGGTTCACGCGCATGCGCGGGATCCAGACCGCCATGGAGCAGGCGGACCTGAGTTGGTCCATCGGCACGTTCCTCATGGCCACCGTCGGCTTCACCATCGGCGGTGGGTTGTCCGGCTTCGTGTTCTCGAACAGCTTCGGCGTGGCGCTCGTCACCGCGGCGATCGGCGGAGGCCTGCCGTACATGTACGTGACGCGCAAGCGGGCGCGCCGCATGCGCAAGCTTGAGGAGCAACTGCCGGAGGCGATCGACCTGATGGGTCGCGCGCTGCGCGCCGGCCACCCGTTCTCTGCGGGGATCAAGATGGTCGCGGAGGAGCTGCCGGCCCCGCTGGGTGAGGAGTACAGGCGCGCCTTCGAGGAGCAGCGTTTCGGCTTGCCGGTTCAGGACGCGCTGCTGTCGCTAGCCGATCGCAACCCGCTCCTGGACATCCGTATCTTCGTGACCGCGGTGCTCATCCAACGCGAGGTCGGGGGCAACCTGGCCGAGATCCTGGACAGCATCTCTCACACCATTCGCGAGCGTTTCCGGATCCAGCGCGAGATTCGGACGCGGACCGCGCAGGGTCGCATGACAGGCTACCTGCTGGCCGGCTTGCCGATCATCATGGGGATCCTGTTCTACTTCCTGAATCGGGAATACATCCTCACGCTGTTCACCGACCCGCTCGGGCATTTCTTCCTGGGCGCCGCGCTGATTCTACAGGTGATCGGCTTCCTGTGGATCCGCCAGGTCGTGGACATCGACATCTGAGGAGAATCCATGGTAATCCCAGCTCTTCTCATCGGCCTGACGGTCATCCTCTTGATCATAGGGGCGGCCGACGCTGCTCCCAGCCGGCCTCGGTCCGTCACGCAGCGCCTTTCGGAGCTGCGCCGCCTGGGGTACGCGGGGGTCAGCGCCGAGCATTCGGGTCGGCAGGATCGGCGCGCGCAGTTCGAGCTGTTCCTGCGCCGGCTGGGGTCCAAGGTGGACCAGGGGCGCAAGGACGCCGCGGAGATCCGCCAGCGCCTGATCCAGGCGGGGTACCGGAGCCCCACGGCCCCGGCGGTGTTCTGGGGCGTGAGGTTGTTCCTGACCGCGGGGCTCGGGCTTTCGCTGCTCGCCATCGGGGCAGCGTCGGGGGCCGCGCCCAACATGCTGCTCGTGCGCGGGTTGTCCGCGGCGGCGCTCGGCTGGGTGGGGCCCAGCTTCTACGTCGGGCGCAAGCAGAAGAAGCGCAAGCTCAAGATCCAGAAGGCGCTGCCCGACGCGCTGGACCTGATGGTCGTGTGCGTGGAGGCGGGACTCGGCTTGAACCAGGCGCTCGTGCGCGTGTCCGAGGAGATCCGCCACGTGAGCCTGGAGATGAGCGAAGAGATGGCGCTCGTGAACCTGGAGATCAGGGCGGGAGCCGAGCGCCAGCAGGCGCTGCGGAACCTGGCGGAGAGGACCGGCGTGGACGACGTGCGCGCGCTCACCGCAATCCTGATCCAGACCGACCGCTTCGGTACGTCCGTGTCCACCGCGCTGCGCACGCAGGCCGACACCATGCGCACCAAGCGCCGGCAGCGCGCGGAAGAGGCAGCGGCCAAGACCACCATCAAGCTGATTCCGCCGCTCGTGTTCTGCGTATTCCCGGCGATCTTCACCGTAATCCTCGGGCCCGCCGCAATCCAGATCTACCGCGTCCTGGTGACCGGCGGCGGCTTCGGCGGATGAAGCGCATGCGGCGTATCGACGTGCGCAACGCCACGCGCCAGAGCGTACTGGGCGGACGCGTGGCGGTGGCGGGCACGCACTGGACGCGGTTGCGGGGGATGCTCGGGAGGCCCGAGCCGGCACCCGGCGAGGGCTTGCTGATCGTGCCGTGCAAGGGCATCCACATGTACGGAATGAAATACGCCCTGGATGTGGTGTTCCTCGACCAGGAGGGCACCGTCGTGGACCTGAGACCGGAGTTGGCGCCGGGCACGCGTACCGGCTTCATCAAGGGCTCGCACTACGCCCTGGAGATTCCCACAGGGACCATAGAGGCCAGCGGCACGCGCGTCGGCGACAAGCTCGTCTGGCAACCGGTCGCAGCGGAGCGGGTGTTGGCCGAGGTCGCGCCCGAGCCGTCCGACGCCTCGCGCGCGCAAGCATCGTCACAAGAGCACGTCCTCTCCCCGTGATGAACGTGCACCAGACTCAAAAGGGGGGAGCCCGTGGCAACGGCTGAAATGAACGCGGGGGCGCCGCCCATCGCGAGGGACTCGAGCGAGGGCTGGATACCGCCGGTCCCAGAGAGCGTGGAGGAGACGGGCCTCTCGGAGGAGGCGGTGGCCGACCTGCTCTTGAAGGTGCTCTACGTGCAGGGCGCGCGCAGCGGGGACAGCCTCACGAAAACCGTGGCGCTGCCCTTCGACATAGTGGACAACGTGCTGCTGGACCTGCAGCAGCGCCGCTTCATCGAGGTCCGCAACACGCAGGGCCACGGACGCGGCGGCTACACCTTCGACATATCGGGCGAAGGTCGAGAGCGGGCCCGCGAGGCGCTGGAGGGGAATCAGTACGTCGGCCCCGCTCCGGTACCGCTGGAGCACTATCGTGCCGCCACCCTCAAACAGTCGGTGGGCGAGGTCCACATCACGCGCAGCCGGATCCGCGAGGGGTTCGACGACCTCGTGCTGGACGAAGCTCTATTCGAGGCACTCGGGCCCGCGGTGAACTCCGCCAAGTCGCTGTTCCTCTACGGGGCGCCGGGGAACGGCAAGACCCACATGGCCGAGATCATCGCCCGCCTGATGGGCAGCGCCAGCGTCTGGGTGCCGTTCGCGATCGACGTGGACGGTCAGGTCGTCGTGCTGTTCGATCCGGTCCACCACCAGCGGGTCGAGAAGCAGGTCGAAGAGGGCGACGGCAGCGTGGACGACCTGCTGGTCCGCAAGGAAAGGCCCTACGACCGCCGCTTCGTGCACATTCGGCGGCCCATCGTGATGACCGGCGGTGAGCTGACCATGACCCAGCTCGACCTCGAGTACGACCGGCACACGAAGATGTATCAGGCGCCCTTCCAGGTGAAGGCGAACGGAGGCGTGCTCATCATCGACGACTTCGGGCGCCAGCGGGTGCCGCCGCACGAGTTGCTCAATCGTTGGATCGTGCCGCTCGAGAAGCGGCGGGATTACCTGACGCTGCACACCGGCGTGAAATTCCCGGTGCCGTTCGACGCGCTGATCATATTCGCCACGAACCTCGATCCCAGCGACCTTGTGGACGAGGCGTTCATGCGGCGAATTCACTACAAGATCGAAGTGCCTAGCCCGAACAGGGACCAGTACGAGATCATCTTCGAGCGAGCCTGCGAGGGTCGCAGCATCCCTTATGATCCGCGCGCGGTGGAGTACATCTACCGCAAGTACTACGGGTCGATCGGGATCGAGCCGCGCGGGTGTCATCCGCGCGACATCACCGACCACGTGCTCGATTACGCCCGGTATGTCGAGGCGGAGCCGAAGCTGACGCCCGAGCTCATAGACTCGGCGTGCGACTCGTACTTCCGGGTCATGGCGGCCGATGACATGCGAGAGGCCGGCGTAGGCTGATCACAAGCCGTCCGCCGAGCCGAATGGGCGGACGTGGGGCGTGTGGCCCGACCGGGGGTAGGGCTGGGTAGGGGTTCGGGTGCGATCTGCCGACGGCAGCGCGCATCCGCAGGGAACACCGACGGGAACGGAGCGGGTCATGCCGGTGAACGAGGGGCTTTCGGGCTCTCTGTCGGGCGGAAAGACTGTCGAGGAGCTCGCGCGCGAGTTCGAGGACATCGTCGTCGATCGTCTCAAGCGCGTAGAGCGGTCCAACCGCCGCCTGCACGCCTTGGGTGGCGTCATCCTGGTCCTCCTGGTGTTGGCTCTCGGGATGGGCTTTTTCTACTTCACGCAACTCCGGTCCGGAGGCATGCCCGCCTGGGCGGCCAACACGGTGACCGCCCGCGAGTACCAGTTGGCGGACGCCGAAGGGACCGTGCGCGGCACGTGGCGCGCCGGAGATGACGGCGGGGCCAGGCTGACCCTGCTGGACACCGAGGGCCGCGTGCGCATGCGTCTCTCGGTTCTGGACCAGGGCGGCGCGCCCGGCGTGGCCTTTCTGGACGAGGAGGGCAATCAGCGGGTGGTGCTGGCGCACCTGCCCGATGTGAGCAACCTCGTTTTCGCGGACGAGGACGGAAGCGCGCGCGCCGTGCTCGGCGTGTCCGGCGATCGGTCCTCGTCGCTCGTCTTCGCGGATCGTCGTGGGCTGACCCGCGCCGGCATCGGTGTGGACCGCTTCGGTGAGCCGGAGCTCGCCATCATGGAGGGGGGCGCGGGCGCGGGAGCCGTGGCCGCGCCACCGCCCGACGACGGGTCCCAGTCCGAGGACGAGGACGCCGCGGACGAAGACGGCGACTCCTAGCGGACTCTGAGCCCTCCCGCGCGGAGGCCCCGCGTGAAACATCGCGTTACGGCCGGAGCGTAACGCGGCGTTCCCGGGCATGGCGCCCGCGCTGGGCGTGAGGGCGGGTTTGCCCCGTATGGCGGTGCATCGTGGCGCCGACGAAGGCGGTACGAAAGTTGTCATGGGTGGGGGTGGATAGGGAAACCATGCGGATGCCAGTCTCGGAGCGCTTCCCCGTGGCGCAACCAACGATAGAACCCAAGACCGTCTCGATAGGGGTACGCCCCTTCGATGAACGCGTCGGCGGGCTGATCTCGGGCCGTTACTACGTCCTGAGCGGCGCGCCGGGCTCGGGCAAGACCTCCACGGCCCTCCACTTCATGGGGACGGGCCTGGAGGCGCACGAGACGTGCGCCATTCTCACGCAGGACGACCCCGCGGATCTGTTCGCGCAGGCGGAGTATCTGGGCTACGACTTCCAGGAGGCCGCCGGCGCCGAGCGCCTCGCCTTCTATCGCTACCGGCTCGATTTCCAGCGCCACTACAGCCGGGTGGCTGATCCCGCGATGGTGTACGAGGAGCTCAAGTCGCTGCTCTGGGATCAGATTCCGCACCGCTTCGTGATCGACTCGGTCCTGCCGCTGTTGGAGGGCGGCATGGCGGCCGAGGAGGCCGTGGACGCCTTCGCCCAGTTCCTGGACGAGATCCCGTGCACGACGTTCATCACCGTGCCGGGCGACCTGAGCGAGACCTACTACCGGCGCATCTACAATCGCATCAGCGCCGGCGCGGCGGGGATTTTCCATTTCGAGAACCTGGCCGGCTCCGCGCGTCAGATGACCGTGCGCAAGTTGCGTCAGCGGTTGGGTTCGACGGAGTCCGTGCGGTTCAGCATCCGGCCTGGCGCGGGCATAGTGGAGGAGCTGTCGCTGCGCTCGCACGACGAGTTGCCCGAGGAATCGCGGCGCCGGGTGGTGCTCCTGAGCCACGGCGCGGAGTTCCCGTCGGAATGGCTGCCGCCGCTGCGCGACGCCTACCAACTGGACGCGTTCGATTCGGTCGCGCGCGCCTTCGGTGACCTGGCTTCGGCCAACTACGGAGCCCTCCTGGTGGCGCTCGATCCCATGCGGCCGGAGCCGGCGCTCAGCCTGACGCAGGAGCTTCGGCGCGCGGGCAACGGCGCGCCCATCCTGTTCGTGTCTTCGACCCGGGGGCTGCGCGGGCAGACGCGCGCCGAGGGTCTGCGCGCGGGCGGGGACGACTTCCTGGAGGACACGCTGAGCCCGTCCGAGCTGCTCGCGCGCATCGACAACGCGCGCGCGCGTGGCCACCGGCGCATCGCCGAAGGCGCGGTGGCATCCGCGCCGCCGGGATCGCAGCCGACGGACGGCAACGGCGAGGCAGTTCCGCTCGCCGCGGGCGACTTCCGAGGCCTCCTGCGCGAGCACGTGGAGCGTGCGCGCCACGCCTACTTCGCGCTGGTCGAGCTGGGCCCGGCCGATCTTTCGACGGCGGAGGCCGGCCGGCTTCTGCTGGAGCGGCTGCGCGTGCGCGACGGCGATCTGGTGGCGGTGATGGAGGACGGCAGGGTGGCGCTCTACCTGCACGACATCCATCGCAAGCACGTGCGCTCGCTCCTTACGCGCCTGGTTTCGGCCGAGCCCGGGCTGGCCGATCTGGACCACACCTCCATGTTTTCCTATCCGGCCGACCGCGAGGGCGTTCTGGCGTGGTTGGAGAACGGCGCTACCGGGCGCCCCGCGATCGCGGGGGCCTGAGGCGTGGCGACTGGCGGGGGCGGCTACCTCCCGCGGTTCCTGCTGATCGCGGCGGCCCTCACCGTGGTGAGCATGGGGGCGCTGTACGTCCTGTACGACCCGCCGCCAGGACTGTCGCAGTCGGACGTCTTCGGCAGCCCCGTGGCGCGCAACGCTCCGCGGCGGGATCCCGTTCGACCGACCGGCGGCGTTACGCCGCGCCGAACGAACGAGCTGCCCGCGCTGGCGCGTGAGACCCCGCCCGAACGTCCCGCGCCGCCTCTGAGGGTGCAGGGCGCCCCCGGCACGACGCTGGACCGGGCGCGCGCCGCCGTGGGGGCTGGTGACTACGCCGCGGCCCGCCGACTTTTCGAGACCCTGTCCGAGCGCGACCGTCCGTTCGGCGTCCGCCGGGAATACGCACGCGCGCTGGCGTGGGGCGGCCAGCCGCAGGCCGCCGCGCGCGAGCTGGAGGCGCTGACGTCCGCGCGCCCCGACGACGCCGGGCTCTGGCTCGAGCTGGCGCGCTACCGCTGGTGGGCGGCGCAGCCGGTGCCGGCGCGCTCGGCCGTCCTCCGGGTACTGGACGTCCGGCCGGGAGACGTGGAGGCGACCGCTCTGCTGCGCGAGATCCGCGGCGGGCTGCGGCCGAGCGCCGCGGAGGCGGCGGCGTGGCTGGCCGAGAACGACGCGCCCCTGGAACGGCTGTGGCTCGGGCGCGCGCTGGCGCGCGAGGACCGCCACGGCGAAGCGCTGGTGCACCTGCGCTACGCGGCGTGGAGCGGTGAGTTCGCGGATTCGCTGTGGCTGGAGTACGCCGCGGCGGCGGCGCAGGCGGACTCCGCCGCCGCGACCGCGGACGCGCTCGACAGGTATGCGCAGAGGGCCGATCCGAGCCGCGACGTGCGCGTCCGGCTGGCGCGCGCGCTGGCCTGGGCCGGCCGTACGGACGAGGCCTTGGCGACCTACTCCGCCCTGCTCGCGTCGGCCGACGACCCGACGCTCCGCATCGAACGCGCCCGCCTGCTCGCGCGGCAGGAGCGTTGGGAGGAAGCGCGCCGGGATCTGAGGACCGCGCTTGCGGAGCGTCCCCAAGACCCCGACGGCCTGCTGCTGCTGGCCGACATCGAGTGGTGGGCGGGGTCTTCCCCCGACGCCGCCCGGCTCTACGAGTCCGCGCTGGAGGCCCGCCCGGACGACCAACGCGCCGCGCGCGGCCTGGAGCTGGCGAGCGCGGCGTTGGAGGCCCGCCCGCCCGCCCCCGATAGCACGCAGCGCCCGCCGCCCGCGGGCCGGTGGTCGGCAATCAACGAGACCTTCGGCGACAATCAGGCGTTCCGCTGGTTCTCCAACGCGGTCACGCGGACGTGGTTCGGCGAACGCGCGGTCTGGTCTGTTAGTGGCCGCTCGGACGTGCTACAGGGCTTCCCGGTCGACGATCTGGACCTGACCGCGGTCGGGTTCGCGCTGAGCGGCCAGGCGCGCTTCACGACCTCCGATCGCACCTGGCTGACGCTGGGCCTCGGCGCGCACGGGTTCGAGCGGGCAGGGACCCACCCCACCGCGACGGTGGGCATTACCTGGGATCCGCGCCCCGGCACCCGCCTGGAGGCGGCCTACGACCTGGGCCCCGCGGTCCGCCGGTCTGCCACCTCCGCGGCGGTCGGGGCCGACGTTATGTCCCACCTGGTGCGAGGCGGCGTCGCCACGCGAGCGGGGTCGTGGAGCCTGTCGGTGGCCTCCGAGAACGAGTTCCTGGCCTCCGATCTCGGCGAAACGTGGCGCATCGGTGCCTCTCTCGACGCGCGCAGGCCGTTGGGCGCCGGCTTCTCGGCGCTGGCCGGGGTCGCGTTCGTGGGTACGACGGGGGACTCACCGGCGCTCGACGGCGACCCCTTGTACTGGACGCCGGACTACTACGTGGCGCCGAGCGTGGGCCTGGCCTACGAGCGCAAGATCGGCGTCGACCGATTCGCCGGCCTGCGGGTGCGCCCGTCCTACGTGTTCGTGCGCGAACGCGGCCCGGAGCGACGCTTCTTCGACGAGGAGGTGTTCTTCTTGGGCGCGGGGCTGGACATGAACCTCGCGGGCGACGGGTGGGACGTGCTGGCGTCGATGGACTGGACCGGCGCCGCCTTCGAGGACGGCTACCGGGGCGCTCTGCTCAGCGTCCAGTGGGTGACGAGGCCCACCTGGCCATGAGGCGCCCCCGTTACACGCTGCTGTTCGTGTCAGGCATCCTGCTCGTCGTCGGGCTGGCGGGCGTATTGTCGGTGCTCATCTGGTCATTCTTCGCCCCGCCCGATATCCAGAACGTGCTGGTCCGCGCCACCGTGGTGACGCTGATCCTCTTCCTGGGCATCCTGGTGCTGCGCTACATCGTGCTCCTCTGGCTGGGCTACCTGCAGCACGTCGAGCAGGCGATCGGCCCGGAGGAAGAGCGCAAGGCGACACCGGCGATGCTGCCGCCGGTATCGGTGCTGATCCCGGCGTTCAACGAGGGCCGCGTGATCCAGGACGCCATCCGCTCCGTGCTGCGGCTGGACTACCCGCGGCTGGAGGTGCTGGTCATCGACGACGGCAGCACAGACGACACGGCGGCCCGGGCGTCAGCACTGGAGGGCCGGCACGGCAAGGCGACAGTGCGGGTCGTGAGCAAGGCCAACGCGGGCAAGGCTGCGGCGCTGAACACGGGCATCGCGCTGGCGCGGTTCCCGTTCGTCTGCTGCATAGACGGCGACTCGACTCTGGCCCCGGGTTCTCTGCGCGCGGCCATGCGGCACTTTCGAGACCCACGCGTGGCGGCGGTGGCGGGCAACGTAAAGGTGGAGAATCGGCGCAACCTGTGGAGCCGGCTGCAGGCGCTCGAGTACATCGAGGGGCTGAACATGCCGCGCCGCGCCCAGGGGTTCCTGCGCGCGGTCAACATCATTCCGGGCCCCATAGGCGTGTTCCGCCGCGACGTCCTGCGGCAGGTCGGCGGCTACGACAGCGACACCTTCGCCGAGGACGCGGATCTCACGCTGAAGATCCTCACGAACGGCTACCGCATCGAATACGCGCCCGACGCCATCGCCTACACCGAGGCGCCGGAGAACCTCATGGGCCTGCTTCGCCAGCGCTATCGCTGGACGCGTGGAATTCTGCAGGCGATGGGCAAGCGCCGCTCAGCTCTGCTCAACCCGAGGACCGACCCGGCGGTGTGGCTGTCGGTGGCCATGATGCTGTTCGAGGCGGTCATCTGGCCGTTCATGAACGTGGTCGGCAATCTGTTCTTCGTCGGCATCTTCCTGGCGTTCGACGCCGGCGCATACGTGGTGAGCTGGTGGTTGCTGCTGACGCTGTTGGACGTCGCCGCGGCGCTTCACACAGTGGCGATCGAGGGCGAGGACCTGTCCCTCGTGCCGCTCGCGGTCATCTACCGCTTCTTCTTCATCCTGTTCATCGACGTCGCCAAGCTGCTCGCCTCCGTAGAGGAGGCGCTGAAGCTCGAGATGACGTGGGGCAAGCTCGAACGAGTGGGAAGGCCCGTATGAACGTCCTGGAGGTCATCGTGCTGGTCATGGTCGTGACCATCGTCGTTACGATTACGCTCGCGGCGACCAGCTACGCCGCGTTCCGCGTGCGCGAGCGACGGCGACCGGCGCCGGAGGAACTAGAGCGCGAAGGGCCGATGTTCTTCGAGCGCGTGCGGCTTCCGGCGCTGAGCGATGCTCGGGGTGAGCGTCCGCAGGCTGCGCCCGACCCGCTCGGGCTCGGGCTGGGGCGCCCGGCTTCCGAGCCGGAACCGGAGGAGGGGGGCTAGCCCGCCGTGGCAGGCACGCGCTCGAGGCTCGCGGCCATGCTCGGCTCGCTGGCGCTGCTGGCGGGACTCGCGTTCGGCGGCCTCTGGCTGTGGCGGACGCTGCCGCCCACCTCGGGCCTGGTGGGTACGCCGGAGCCCGGCCCGGAGGTGGCGCCGACAGCTCTTCCCGCCGCGGTCCCGCTGGGCTCACTGGCCGGCGCGGTGGTCGCCATCCTGGAGGAGCCGGAGAACGTCCGCGTGACCCCGCCGGGATTCTACGCCGCCGAGGTCTCCGCCTGGCGGGAGCTTCTGGTCGAGGGCGGCGCGCGCATCGTGGGACCGGGCGATGCGGCCGCGCTGATCGTGCCGTGGGGCGCCTGCCTGGGCGCGGCGCAGCGCAACCTGATCGTACGCCATCTCTCGGCCGGCGGCGGGCTCGTCGCCGTGGGGCCAGTGGGCTACGGCGGCCGGACCTGCGCCCCCACGGCGGATACGCTGCTGCACTCGCTGCTGGGGGGCGCGAGTCAGGTGGCGCGACTCGACGAACGGGGTGGCTCGCGCTTCGCGGTGGCCCTGGGAGAGACCACGCTGGCGGCGGGGGTGCCGCCCGGCGCGCGGCTCGAGGTTCGCCCCGCGGCGAACCAGTTCGTGTTCCGCGGAGGCGATCGCGACGTCTACTACGGCGACTTCGTGCGCGTGCCCATGGCCGCGAACGATGAGCGGTTCTTCGATGGGGCGATCGCGCGTTCGCTGGTGGGGGTCGGGCGCTCCGTGGTGTTCGGGTTCGCGCTCACCCACGCCGAACCGGGCTGGAGCAGGGACGTGGCTCGGCGGCTAGCCGCGAACGCGGCGCTTTGGGCGGCGGGCAGGCCGGTGGTGCAGTTGGCGTCGTGGCCGGGCGCCGCCAGGGCCGGGGTCGTCGTCGCGCAGGACGTTCAAACGCGGCCGGAGAACGTGCGCAACGTGGCGGCGGCATCGGCGGACCGTATCCCCGTGAGTTTCTTCATCGCCGGGCCAGCCGCGCGAGAGCACGAGGAGGCGGTTCGGATCGCGGCGCGGGTGGGTGAGGTGGGGCTCCGTCCCGCCGCGGGAGATCGCGCGGAGGCCGGGCCCGAGGATCGGCGCGCGCGCCTGTTGAACGAGGGTCGCGAGGCCGTGGGCAGAGCGGCGGGCGCACCGGCCCTCGGGTTTCACTCCGGCGGCGGGGTCCCCGACGCACGCACCCTGGCCGCCTGGCGGGCCGCGGGAGGCGAGTACGTCTACGGAACGAGCGACGTGCGCACGGCAGGCCCCGAGATCGTCCCGCTCGGACGGGACTCCGTGGTGTTGATCGTCCGCGCCACGCCGGACGATTTCCACTACCTGACGGTCGACGGGGTGCGTGATCGTGGTGAGTTGGTGGGGCGATTCCTGGCGGACCTGGACCTCGTCGCCGAGTTCAGGGGGCTCTACGTCCTGGGCACGCACGCGCATACCTTGGGGCGCCGGGATTTGCTGCCGACGCTCGTGGCGCTGCTGGACGAGGTCGCCGGGGACTCGACCCTGTGGGCCGGCACGGCCACCGACGTGGCACGATGGTGGCGAGCACGCGCGAGCGTGGAGCTCACCTTGAGCGCGGACGGCAGGGAGGTAGTGGTTCGTAACGGGGGGGCGCGTCCGCTGGAGGGCGCGGTGCTGATCGCCGATCGTGCGGGGGCCGACAGGGCGGTCGTGCGGTTGCCCTCGCTCGGGCCCGCCGAGCAGCTCACGGTACGACTCGAACCGGCGGGGCCGGCGCAGACCGCCCCGGTGGAGGAGGATTAGACCATGCAGCAGGCGTTGATTCGTTTCGGGCAGTTTCTGCTGAGGGTGCTGGGAGACTTGTGGGGGTTCGTGAAGGGGGTGGCGTCCGCCATCGTCAACAACTTCAACACCTCGTGGATCTTCATCCTGTCGGCCATCGCCGTGGTCGCGGCCCTGTACGCGCTGCGGCCGCGAGGAGGGGGTAGCGCGTAGGGTGGGGCATTCGGGGTCTCAGGACGCCGCTTTGCCCGCCCCCTAGGCCGCGCCCGATTCGGGTCGGGACAGGCCGGTCCGGACGGCGTCGAGCAGGGCGTCCGACCCAAAGGGTTTCTCCAGCAGTTCCGTCCCCGGCGCCAGCGCCCCCTGATGGGCCACTTCCGATTCAGCGTACCCCGACATGAACAGCACCCGCAGGCTGGGCCTTTCCGCGACCAGGTGCTCGGCGAGCTCGCGGCCGCCCAATTCGGGCATCACCACGTCGGTCAGCACCAGGTCGGGGTTCACGCCGCTGGCCAGCGCGTCCAACGCCAGCCTGCCGTTTTCGGCCGACACCACTTCGTAGCCATTGAGTCGCAGGACGTCGCTCACGAAGCGGCGCACGGCGTCTTCGTCCTCCACGACGAGGATGACGATGCCGTTGGAGGTGAGGGGGGTACCGGCGCGCGCTGGGCCGGGCGAGCGGCTCGGACGCCTGCTCTCGACGTCCCCGGCGACCGTGGCGGAGGACGTCTCGTCGCCGGGATCCGGCTCGTCTGCGGGCATTGATGCAGCGTACCCGTCGAGGGGCACCGGCGGCGCGGCATCCCGCGGGAGCAGAATGTCGAACCGCGTACCCCTGCCCGGTACGCTCCGCACCGCGATGTCGCCGCCGATCTGCGTGACGACACCGTACACCGTCGCCAGCCCCAGGCCGGTGCCTTTGCCTCGCGGCTTGGTGGTGAAGAAGGGCTCGAAGATGTTGGGGAGCACGTCCTCGGGGATGCCCTCGCCGGTGTCGGTCACCGAGATGCGCACGCACGGCCCGGTGAGCACCTCGGAGCCGAAGTCGCGCGCGGGATCGGGCGCCTCGTTGGCCGTTTCGATTGTCAGGATTCCGCCGAGCGGCATCGCGTCGCGCGCGTTCACCGCCAGGTTCAGCAGGACCTGCTCGATCTGGCTCGGGTCGCCGTGCACGGTGCCCACCGCCGGATCGAGGTGAGTGACCAGGGCGACGTCTTCGCCAATGAGCCGCCTCAGCATACGCTGGACCTGCTCGATCACCTCGTTGGGGTCCAGCGGCCGCGGCTCGTGGACCTGCTTGCGGCTGAACGCCAGGAGTTGGCGTGTGAGCGCCTGGGCCCGGCCCGCCGCACGGCTGATTTCGGCCATGTCGGAGCGCAGCGCCTCGTCGTCGGGCAGCCTGCTGTTGACCAACTCCGCGTACCCCATGATCGACATGAGGATGTTGTTGAAGTCGTGCGCGACTCCACCCGCGAGGCGGCCCACCGCCTCCATCTTCTGCGACTGGCGGAGCTGCGCTTCGCTATGAGAGAGGGCGTCCTCCACCTCCCGGCGGGAGGAGATGTCCCTGCAGAACATCGACACGCCGTTCACCGATGGGAAGATGTTCACCTCGAGCCAGGGCGCGTCGGCGAACGAGTGGAGCTGTAGCTCCATCCGGCGCGCGCGCCGTCCCTCGGCCGCCTCCAGGCAGATCCGGTGGAAGCGCGTGCCGAGAAGCTCGGGGAACGCCTCCCAGAAGTCGCGCCCGAGGAGCTCCCGTCGTGGGCGTCCGCACAGACGCTCCCCGGTGCCGTTGACGTAGCTGAAGCGCCACTCCTCATCGAAGGCCAGGAAGCCATCGGTCAGACTCTCCAGGATGCCGCTGACCCGGACCGTGGCCGCCTCCGCCTCCGCCCGCGCCGACACCGCCGCGTCGTACAGCCGGGCACTATCCGCCGCGAGCGAGGCGCGCATGCAGAACTCGCTCGCGAGCTCCGCGTCATGGCGCGAGAAGCCCGCGCCCTCACCGGTCCGCGCGAATACCATCGCCCCCAGCGGGCGTCCCCGCGCCTGCATGGGGACCATCAGGATCTCTCGGGGCTGTAGCGCCTCCAGCTCGAGGCGCTCCTGGTTGGTGCGCGCGTACAGCGCCAGGTGGGCGCGATTGTCGGGCTCCTTGCGCAACACCTCGCCCGACCCGGCGACCGCCAGGACACCGTCGAGGGGGTGCGGGTGGTTGGGGGAAAGTGGCGCGCGCCTGAAGGCGGTTTCCAGCGTGCTGGTCAGTTCCTGTGCGTCCGCGTGCACCGCGACCCGCTGAAGCCTGCCGCCTTCGTCGTACACGTAGGCGGCCGTCCACGTGGCCATCCGCGGGACAGGCAGGCAGGCCAGCCGCTCGATCGTCGTATCGAAGCCCAGCGAGGTGTCGAGGAGCGCGTTGGCTTCCGCCAGGAAGCGCGCGCGCTCCAGCGCCCGCGCCTTCTCGGTGTCGTTCTGCAGGAAGAGCTCGCCGAACCAGTCCCGCACCACCCTCGGGGCGAGAGCCGCCGCCGGGGCCGCCGTGGCGAGGATGTAGAACGGTCTGAGGTCGATGGCCCCCAGGCTGCGGTCCGGCATCGCGACGAAGTAGGCGTGGTATCCGGTCACGAACGCCGCGGCCGTGACCCCCGGTAGAAGTCCGCCTACCACCGCCGAGTACAGGACCAACAACAGGGCGACGACCGGTACCGGAACGATGTCCACGCCAAAGGAAGCCATCAGCTCCATGGACACGAGCGCGGTGGCGGTGGCGATCGGGCCACTCATGACCTTCCAGCGCGACGCCCCCACCAGCCGGTCCCGGATCAGGTCCCAGGAGGAGAGGAACCCTACGTCCACGGTCCGCGGACCCTCGTGAGCGTCCCTCGGAGCGGTCACCGAAGCGACATTGCCGACGGCTTCCGCGTCCGGAGTGCGTGCGTCGGCGGGTTCTGACATCGGTGGGCCGCGGCGTGGCAGGGCCGTCAGGCGGCCCGACCTCCATCCGTCGGTCGCCCGTGCGCCGCAGCGAGTTCCCCTGCGGCTTCAACGCCGAGCGCGGGCTCACCGGTCAGGCTCTCGCGGATCATGTCCAGGAACGCGTCCAGTACCACGGGATCGAAATGCGTGCCTCGGCCGTCCTCCAGCGCCTGCACCGTTTCGGGAAGCTCCATCGCGGCCTTGTAGGGACGCTCGTGGAGCAGCGCGTCGAATACGTCGACGACCGCTACCACTCGGCCCGCGAGCGGGATGCTCTCCCCCTTCAGGCCCTCGGGATAGCCGGTGCCGTCCCAGCGCTCGTGGTGCGTGAGCGCGATGGTGGCGGCGACGTCCAGCAGGGGCACGCCGCTGCCGGAGAGCAGGTTCGCCCCGATTGCGCAGTGCTGCCGCATCAGGTCCAGCTCCTTGGGGGAAAGCCGGCCCGGCTTGAGCAGGACGCCGTCCGGAATCCCGATCTTGCCGACGTCGTGCAGAGGCGCGGCGCGCCGGATCAGTTCGACGTGCTCTTCGGGCGCGCCGATGCGCGACGCCAGCCGGCCCGCCAGCTCGCCCACTCGCCTGGTGTGTTCGCCGGTCTGGTCATCGCGGTACTCCGCGGCCCGGGCCAGGCGCTGTAGAATCTCCAGGCGCGCCTGGTGCAGGTCGCGCGTGCGCTCGCGAACCATCTCCTCCAGGAGGTGGTTGTGCACCTCCGCACGGAGGTGGAGCATGCGCGTCTCCAGCAGGTTCTTGATGCGCAGCAGCACTTCGCCCGGGCTGAACGGCTTGGTGAGGAAGTCCTTGGCTCCGCTGGCGAGAGCGCGCGCCTTGATGTCCGCGCTCGTGTCTCCCGTCAGCACGAGAACGGGCAGGTAGGTGTCCTGGGGGATCCACGGCACCAGGTCCTCGAGAACCTGGAAGCCGTCCTTCTCGGGCATCCACAGGTCCAGCAGGATCAGGTCCGGCTTTTCCTTGGCGAAAAGTGTGAGGACTTCCGTGGGATCGGTCGTGCTCACGAGGTGGTGAAACCCCTCCCCGCGCAGCACTCTCTCGATGAGCCGGACGTTGGCCGGCTCGTCGTCGACGATCAGAATCCTAGCTGACTCGAGATCTTGCATGACACCCTTGTACGAGCTGGCAGGACCAGGGAGCGCGTAAGAACTTGAGCAGCCGCCATGCCAGATATCCCTACATCGCCACAATGACCATAAAAGGGAGATAGTTGAAGGCTACAACATGAAGTATTACTTGAAGTGGCGTGGCACGAAGCGTCCGCTCGGAGCGGTGCAATCCGTTACGGGGCTTGCAAAACGCCAGAGCCGAGTGACCCCCTGGAGACCCCTATTCGTATCGGGAGAGGACTGCCCTGAGCACGGCGTCTATGCGATCCAGCCGGTCGAACTCGTTGCGCGATTCCAGCAGCGCCTGGCGCCACCCCATCTCGAGGTGGATTCGCTCCCCCAGCAGGAACGACGTCTCGCGGTCCTCGTCCACGCAGGGCAGCGTGGCCCCGGCGTCCATGGCCCTGGCCGCGACTTCGCGGAACAAGCCGATGGAGTCGGCTCTGCGCGCCCGGAGACCGGCTCCGACAGCCGCGTAGTCCACGTACGACTCGACGAGCGCCTCGTAGAATGGCTCCTCGGACTCGATGCCGTCCCGGATGGCGAACCGCTCCACGCCCTGCACGAGGATCAGAGAGCGGCCGTCGGGGATGGGCTTGAACTCCAGAATGCGTGCGGCGCAGCCCACTCTGCCCTCGTCGATCAGGAAGGGGCCGGATGCGTCCGGGTCGTGGTAGACGAGCCCGAACTCGCCGCTCGTCTCCACGCAGCGCGCCACCATCCGTCGGTATCGGGGCTCGAAGATGTGCAGCGGCATCTGCATGCCTGGATACAGCACGCTCGGCAGGACGAACAAGGGAAGGCGGCGATTGGGGCTACTCATGTATTCAAACTAGCCGCTGGACCGCCGGCTCGTCCAGGCGGCGGCCACGCCCGAAGGTGTGCCTCAGCCGCCTTCCAGCGCGCCGCCCGCGGCGTCCCTTGGAGCCGCGCGAGGGCGTCCGTACGCGGCTCCTCCCCTGAGCGCCCACGCGGTCGCGAGATGGACGGGCAGGGCCAGCGCCACGATGGCCCCGTTCACCTGGTCCAGCCCCGGCAGGACCTGCGCGAAGAAGCCGATTGCCGAAAGGGCCGCCACCGCCGCGGAAAGGCCCGCTACCAGCCGGGTGGCGCGGCCGCGCAGGATGGCGATGGGTCCCAAGATCGCCAGCCCGAGCGACAGCGGGGTCATCTGGACGACGTTTTCGTTGCCGTAGGTGAACACGTGCTCGGTGCCCAGCCAGAGGCCCAGGATGATGGTCCCCAACAAGCCGGCGAGCAGTCCCCAGCCGCCCACGACCAGGGCCAGGCCTCGCCGGCTCCACCCAGCGCGCGCGGCGCCGGCGCGAGACCCGAGCAGGGCGATCAGCGCCGCGAGGCCCAACCCCAACGCGAGCAGCTTGGGGATGAGGGAGGGCGGCGCCTCGGGGGGCGCGACCGCGGTGGACTGGTGGATGGTCCACTCGCGCCGCACGAGCGGTTCGATCGAGCCGTCGGGCCGGGCGACTTCGGCCGCGCGAACGTGCGCGCGCAGAGCCATGGGGATGAAGGACTCCTGCCACGCGGTGGCGGGCGCGTCGACGCGCGGTCCGATCGCCAGCAGGAGGCCGGCGTTCAGGGCCACATCGACGGCGGTCAGCCGCTGCGTGTGCGAGCGGTAGTTGCCGGTCGCGGGCGTTGCCTGGAGGAGCCGGGCAAGCGCGCCACCGGCGGCCTCGTCGAGGGCGTCCCTCACGCGCGTGGAGCAATTATCCGTGTAGTAGTTGTAGTCGTAGAAACGCCGCGCATCGGTGTCCAGCTCCTGGAGAGAGGCCAGCAGTCGGCGCCGGGCCCGCGCGTCCAGCGCGAGCTCCTGAACCCAGATGGATCGATCGACCTCGCGGTACGTCTGGAAGTAGGCCCAGGACGGGGCCGATCCCATCCAGTAGCGGAGGTAGCCCTTCAGGAAGCGGCTCACGAAACCGTCGCCGAAGGAGAACCTGCCCCAGTCGTAGATCCGGTCCACGCCGAGCTCATTGTCGACGATCCAGATGCCGTTGTGCCCGAAGCGCTCCCATACCGCCGCGCCGGGTCCGAAGGTCACGAGATAGACGCCCGGCCCCGGGGATTCGAGCGGGGCCTCCTGAGCCGCGGCCGACCACGGTCCGACCGCCGCGCTCGCCGTGGCGAGAAGGACGGCGGCGGCCAGGGAGGCCGCGAGGCGACCCCGGCGACGCTCGCTGTGCGCGCCTCGCGTCGGCGTGTCACTCGGATGGGACAGGTACGTTCTCCATGGTAGACGACCAGACGCCGACGGGTTTCGGGGCCCGCCCGGCCGCGGCGGGCATGCCAATATCGCCGAACCCCGGAATCGGCGCCAACCGCGGTCCACGACCGCCATTGCCTGCGCCGGTGATGTGACGCGTGGCCCCTGGTTTGCTTCTAAGTAATGGGCGCGTCCCGATTTCGCTTGCGGTGGAAACCCTTAGCGGGTATCGTGCGCGCCTGCGAAACCGAAACGAACAAACCAAGCCGGACCGGGTTATCTACAGCCGGCAAAGTCGCGGTTGGATTCGCGGCCGTACCAACGACCGACCAGGCGATCGGAGAGAGCACCCCATGATCCCGCACTCCTTAAAGCGAGCCGCGATGCTCGGCCCGTTCCTAGCACTCGCGGCAGCCATTGCGTTGGCGCCGCCCCTGCAGGGACAGGGCCGCTTCAAGGTTCTGGTTCCGAATCTGGAGCCGCTCGAGGGCGCGAAGGACAACTTCGGCAAGGACGTGTCGGAGAAGCTGCGCGACCTGATCGACGACATGGACACGCACGTGTCCGTGGAGCGGGACGAGATCCGCAAGAAGCTGCGCGAGTTCGATCTGAAGGAGAAGGACCTGGGGTGCATCCAGTGGCGCCAGCTCGCCGTGCAGATGAGCGTGGAGCTCATCTTCTGCGGGGAGTACACCGAGACCAACAGCACGCGCATCGTGAACTCCAACTTCCAGGGCGCGCGCAACGGCGAGCCGTTCACGGTGCCGGAGTTCTCGAGCACCGACGACGACCACGCCGCCCAGGAGATCCACGGCGCCTTCCAGGACTACGTGCAGCAGCTTCGCTCCGCGGCTATCTGCGTGGACTACGTGGGTAGCCAGCAGTGGGACAACGCGTTGCGCACCTGCGAGGAGGCGCTGGCGATCAACCCCACCATGCAGACCGCGCTGTACTCGCGCGGCCGCGCCAAGCTCGGCAAGGCCGAGGGCATGGAGGGCACCAACGGTAGCCCAGGGGAGCGCGACCAGCTCGTCCACGGGTCGCTGTCCGATTTCGATGCAGTGTTGGAGCAGAACCCGGTGCACGAGGGCGCGATGCAGAGCGCCGGGTACGCGGCGACGCTGTTGGGCGACGGCGAGCGCGCGCTGGGCTACTTCCGGCAGATGCTCGAGCTCGACCCGGGCAACGTGGACGTGCGGCTGCGCGTGGCGCTGGACCTGATGGAAGCCGGCGACCCGGCGGGCGCGCTGACGCTCGCCGAAGAGGGCGTCGAGTACGCGCCCGAGGACATGACGCTCAAGCTCTACATCGGGCATTTCGCGCTGCCCGCCGCGCAGCGCTACGAGGAGTCCGAGGACGAGGCCGATTGGGCCCTGGCCAACCCCACGTACGAGAAGGCGCTGGCGAACTACGACGCGGTCTTCACCGCGCAGCCCGACTCGGCGGACGCGGTCATGCTGCGCAACATGCTCAACGCCATGCGCAAGCTGGAGCAGACCGACCGCGCCGTCGCCTTCGGCGATCGCGCGGAGGCGGCCCTGCCCGACGACGCCGGACTGCTGGTGCAGGTCGCCACGGTGCGCAAGGACGCGGGCCAGCTCGATCGCGCCATCGAGACGCTGGAGAGCGCGCGCGCCATCGACGAGAGCGTCGCCAACTTCGACGGCATGATGGCCTCCTGGCTGATCGAGGCGGGCCGGCTGGCGGACGCGCGCGCGGCGCTGTCGCGGGCGCGTGACGCCGGGTCCATCTCGGGGGACGACGCGGCCAACCTGCTCTTCGCCTTCGCCATCAACGGGCCGTACAAGGAAAAGAAGTGGAGCGAGGC